>DASYZN010000265.1:0-5538 GCA_035946105.1 Thermoplasmata archaeon
TCCTCCGCGATCGCCTCCTTCGCCTCGCTGGTGAACGGGATCTTCGTCGAGGCGACGTGGACGAGCAATAGGACGGGGCCCGTCGGGAGTCCCCAACCGCCCTTCTGATCGAGGCCGTAGCGTCGCCAGTCGAGCGACTCGACGGCCCGGGTGATGGCGCAGGCTCCCTGCTGGAAGAGGAGGGGCACCCGGTTCGCGAACCGGAGGAGCTGCACCGGCTGGTCCGGCGGAAGCGCGCCGCCGAAGACGAGGCCGACCTCCACCGCGAACGGGAACCCCCCGCGCACCTTGGGGGCCCGGCTCACCGGGGGCGCGTAGAACTCGGGGCGCACCTCCCCGAGGACGTTCCGCAACCCGCGCTTGATGAGCGACGGTCCGATCGGGGCGAGCGATTCGGCCGAGGGAGGGAGAAGCTTCGCGCCCTGCAAGGCGGCGAGCAACCGCTCGAGCGCCTCTCCCTGGAGGGCATCGGGCGCCGTCCGGGGCCCGATCCGGGCGACCTCGAGAAGGTCGCGGGCCGACTTCGGGCTGACGCCGGAGAACTCCCTCGTGAGGGCGTCGACGACGCTCGTCGATCGGGAGGCCTTGAGGAAGTAGGCGAGTTCGCCGAGCTCGAGCCCGTAGGGGTGCGGAGGCGTCTCCTTCGGAAGGGGAGGAACGACCTCGGAGGCCCGCTCGTAGGTGATCCGGGTGTCGTCCGGCTCGACGAGGACCAGCCGAGCGTGGGGGTTGACGATCGCCGTGCCGCGCAGGTACTCGTAGGGCGACTGTCGGCCCCGCTGGTAGCGGGCCTTGAGGACGAGCTCGATCCGCGTCCCGTGCTCCCGGTCCCAGAGCGCGAGCTCGTCCGAGACGACCTTCGGGAGGTTCTTCTGCGTATCGAGGACGAGCTCGAGGACATGGGCGGCCTCCTCCTCCGCCACCTTTGAGGTGACCCGCGCCGGCCGGGCCGTCGTGAGGCCGGCATAGAGGACGGCCGCCGAGATACCGATCCCCTGCTGGCCCCTCGCCTGTCGGTTCGCGTGGAACCTCGAGCCGTAGAGGAGGCGGCCGAAGACGTTGGGGATCTCGCGCTTGAGGATCCCCGGGCCGTTGTCCGAGACCGAGACCCGGATCCGCTCGGCGCCGTCCCGGGCGATCTCGACGACGATCTCCGGTAGGACGCGGGCCTCCTCGCAGGCGTCGAGGCTGTTGTCGACGGCCTCCTTCACCGTGGTGAGGAGGGCACGGAGGGGGTTGTCGAAGCCCAGGATCTGCCGGTTCCGCTCGAAGAACTCCGCGACGGAGATCTCCCGTTGTTTCGACGCGAGCTCCTCGGCCAGCGTCCGGGCCCTCGGCACGGCGGGCGAACGGGCGGACGGAGGGTATAAGGAAACCGTTCGAGCGGAGCGGTGGACGATGGCCCTCGGGGGGGAGCCCCCCGGCTCAGCGACCCCGGGGCTCCCGGGCGCCGTGGGCCGTGAGGCTACGGGCGTGGTCCCTCAGGACGGGTCGGAACGGGCGCCACCGCCCCGCCGACTTGGGATCGATCTCGGCCTCGAGGAGCCGCTCGCCCGGGGTCGCGTCGTCGAGCGGCAGGGGCTTCAGGGCGACCGGTTCCCCCCGGGCATCGAGGGCGACGGACCCCCCGCCGAACACGAGCCCGTCCTCGACGCCGACGCGGTTCACGTAGACCAGCGGGAGCGCGTTCTCGATCGCCCGCGCCGGTAGCAGCCGGTCGAACAGGGCGCGGGAGGTGATCGGCGCGGCGGAGAGGAAGACGAGGAGCTCCGCGCCCCGGAGGGCGAGCTCTCGCGTGACCTCCGGGAAAAAGGCATCGTAGCAGATCGCGAGGCCGACCCGGGCCGCCCCGACGGGGTAGGGGAGGCTCTCCGAGGTCGGGGTGAACCGGCTCCCCTCCTCGAATGGCCCGAACGTCGGGAGGTAGCGCTTCGGCTGCGCGACGACCGCGCCGTCGGGCGTCGCCAGGAGCGCCACGTTCTCGATCTCGCCCGAGCGCCGATCGTGACGTCTCGGGGACCCGACGACGAGCGCGCCGCCGGTCCGATGGGCGATCTCGCCGAGCCGCCGCTCGACGGGCCCCCCCGCCTCGACCGCGAGCTCGTGCCAGCGGTCGCCGATCTGGTAGCCGGTGAGGAAGAGCTCGGGGAAGACGGCGAGGTCGGCGCGGGCGCTCGAGGCGATCCGATCGAGCCGCTCGAGGTTCCGGTCGACGTCGGCGGGGGCGGACGCGAGCTCGGCGAGCAGGATCCGCATCAGAAGAAGTGCCTCCGCACGGCGAGGAGGTAGACGAACAGGACGAGGAGCAGGACGAAGAGCACCGTGATCGAGTCGGTGAAGAAGAGGTAGGCGAGCCCCGCGAACACCACGACGATCGTCGTCCAGAGCGCCCAGGCCTCCTGCCGCCAGAGGGCCGTCGCCAGGGCGAGCAGCACGGCCCCGAGCAACAGGAGGAGCGCGGCCCCGAACGGGTCGACCGAGTGGACGATCAAAAGGCCGTTCGGCACGGCGCCTTGGGAGTAGTAGTTCAGGAGGAAGAGGCTCCCCGCGAGGAGCAGGACGAGGCCGGCGATCCCGATGAGCACCGCGAGGATCGCCGCCCCGATCGGGAGGCTCGGCCGGACCCGGGTCGGCTGCCAGGGTCTCGGCAGATGCTGGACCTCCGCGGGTCCCCCGTGGGCGTGGGACCCTTGCGGGGACGTCTCCCGCTCCGTCGGCGAGATCACCGGTGGGACCTCCTCGCGGGGGAGCCGGGGCCGAGGGCATGTAGCTTTCGTTCCAAGGGGTCGACGCGACCCGGCCCCGTCGCGGAGGAGCGGATCAGAAGCGGCGTTGCGCCGCCCCGCGGGCGAGCCACTCGAGGAGGGTCCGGTACGGCGACGGCGGGATCGGCTCGAGGGCCCGGATCGCCCGGTCGGCCCAGGCGCTTGCCTCCGCGGAGGCCGTGCGGGCGGCCGCGGTCCGATCCGTGAGCGCGCGCAACCTCAGGAGATCGCTTGGGGACTTCCTTCGGAGGGTGAAGAGCCGCTCGAACTCCGTCTTCGCCGGGCCCGAGAGCTCCTCGAACGCCGCCAGCGAGACCAGGGTCGGGTTCCCCTCGCGGAAGTCGACGTAGAGCGTCTTCCCGAGGAGGTCGGGGTCCCCGAAGACGTCGAGCAGGTCGTCCCGGATCTGGAAGGCGATCCCGAGGGCGCGTCCGTAGCTTGACGCGGCGTCGACCGTCGCCCGCGGTGCGCCGACGATCTCGGCCACGGAGGCGAGGGCGGCCGCGACGACGGCCGCCGTCTTCCGCTCGATGACCCGGAAGTAGTGCTCCCGGCCCGAGGTGAGGTCGAAGCGGCCCCCCTCCTCGAGGACCTCGCCCTCGACGACGTCCGCGCACGCCTCCCCGCACCTCAGAATGATCGGGGCGGGGTACTCCGCCGCGAGCTGGAAGGCACGGACGAACAGGTAGTCCCCGGTCACGATCGCCGCGGGGAGCCCGAACGCCCTCGGGAGGGAGGGGCGGCCGCGGCGCATCTCGGCGTGGTCGATGACGTCGTCGTGCACCAGGGTCGCCGTATGGATGAGCTGCACGGCGGCGGCGAGGGAGGTGACGGGCCGCACGCTGTCGAGGCCGAGGGCCCGGGCCCAGGTGGCGATTAGCAGGGGACGGACCCGCTTCCCGCCGCTGCTCACGGCGTAGGCCGCGGCATCGGTGAGCCTCGGGTAGGTCGAGCGGAGCACGTGGCGGATGCTCCGGTCGACCTCGGCGAGGTCGTTCGTGAGGATCGGCAGCAGGTTGACGAGGCTCTCGGGGGCGTCCGCGCCGATCGTCTCGTGGACGATCCCCTCCAGGGCCGCCTCGGGCGGCGCGACGTCGGGAGCGGGCGTCAGTTCGCTCCCCCCAGGCGGGCGGGCCAGTGCAGCCGCATCATCGCATCGAGACCCGGCGCGCCGATATATCGCATGCCGAGGGCGAGGAGGGCATCGTTCGACGCCACGCGGTCGGCGAACCGCTTGATCGCGTGGCCCGTCGCCAACGGCCCGAAGAGGTGGGCGCGCCAGAGGTCGTCGTAGTCGGAGAGGGGTCGGCCCAGACGCACGTGCCGGGCCGCCGCGACGCCCGCGTCGCGGCCCGAGATCATCGCCGTCGGGATCCCGCCGCCGTTCGTCGCCATGACGAGGTTGGCGGCGTCCCCCACGAGGAGGGATCGACCGGCGACGGCCGACGCCGGCGGGGGACCGATCGGGACCCACCAGGTCGTGCGATCGTGCGCCCCCTCGAGTCCCTCCTTCGCGAGGAACCGGTCGAGGCGTTGGGAGAGCGCCGTCGGAGTGGCCCCCGGGCCGAGGCCGAGGCCGACGTTCGCCTCGCCGGACTTCGGGATGACCCAGGCGGAGCCCCCCGGGGCGACCGAGCCGAAGCAGAGACGGATCTCGGCGGGGAACGTGCCGGGGGCGTTCGCCGTGATCATCCGGTAGAGGAACCGGGGGGGTCGATAGCCCGCGGAGCGCGCCACGACGGAGAGGGGACCGTCGGCCCCGACGATCACCTTCGCCTCCACCGGGTCCCCCCGCGCGAAATGGACGGACGTTCCGCGGACCCGCGTGACGCCGGCCGGGTAGCGGAGCTCCGCCCCCGCGGCCTCCGCCCTCAGGGCGAGCGCCTTGTCGAACGCCCGTCGAGAGACGCTATACCCCTCGAGGGGGAACCGATACTCCCGTCCCGACGGGGCGACGCAGACCATCTTGTGGGTCGCCGCGAGGATCGACTCCTTCGGCACGTCGAACGCCTCCGCGAGGTCCGGCGACCCGGGAAAGAGGCTCGCGACCTCCTCGACCGTCGGCACGAACTCCCCGCACTGCACCGGGTGGCCGAGCTCCGGGCGCTGGTCGACGAGCAGGGTGGAGGCGCCCCCCAGGGCGGCGAAGCGCGCCGCGAGGCTGCCCGCGGGACCGGCGCCGACGACGACCACGTCGAACCGCTCCATCCCCCTACGCTCCGACGGCGACGAAATGCTCGGCGGCGGTCTCGATCCCGCTGACGAGCGGCCCCGGGTAGACCCCGAGCGCCACGATCGCGAGGGTGAGCAGGCTGACGGCGATCGCCATCCCGACGCCGATCCCGGCCCAGGCGGTGGCCCCCGGCGGAGCGGCCGACCCGGCCGCCGGTCCCGGACCGGCGACGGAGGGCGACGGCTCGAGGTAGATCACCTTGAGGACCCGGGCGTAGTAGAAGACCGAGAGCGCGCTGTTCAACAGGCCCGCGACGGCCAGCCAGACGAACGCGCCTTGCGCGGCCACCGCGGACGAGAAGAGGACGAACTTCGAGACGAAGCCGACCGTGAGCGGGATCCCCGCGAGGGAGAGGAGGATGAGGGCGAAGCTCACGGAGAGGAACGGCCGCCGGGCGCCCAGGCCGCGCCAGTCGTCGATGAGGGGGCCGACGCCGAGGGTCGCGACCGCCGCCACGACGAGGAACGCCCCCGTCTTCATGAGGACGTGGGCCGCGACCTGGAACGTGGCGCCGGCGATCGCGGGCGCCGTGCCGACCGC
>DASYZN010000266.1:0-7525 GCA_035946105.1 Thermoplasmata archaeon
TCCGGGGCTCGGACGCCCTGGAGCGGGCGGCCCGCATCGACCTCGTGGTGACCGACAAGACCGGAACGATCACGCGAGGGCATCCGGAGGTCGTCGAGATCTCCGCGGGGAGCGGCCGGACCGCCGGGGAGGTGCTCGAACTCGCCTTCGCTCTCGAATCCGGTTCGACCCATCCCCTCGCCAAGGCCGTCCAGAAATGGGCCCAGGAGCGGGGGAGCCGCTTGCGTCCCGCCGAGGAGCTTCGGGCGGAGCCGGGCCTCGGCCTCACCGGCGTCGTCGAAGGACGGGCGGTCTCGGTCCGGCGCCTGGAGATCGACCCGGCGCCCGCCGCGCCTTCGAACCCGTTCTCGGCCGCCCTTCGCCGGGTCCGGGAGAACGGCTGGACGGCCTCCTGGGTTTCCGTCGGGGGAGATCCGGTCGGCCTGATCGCGTTCTCGGACGATGCGGATCCTTCCGTCCCCTCGGCGATCCGCCGCCTGCGGGCCGATGGGATCGGGATCGTGATGGCGACGGGGGACCTCCGCGAGGCGGCGGATCGCACGGCTCGGGCGGTCGGCATCCCGACCGTGCAGGCCCGCCTATCCCCCGCCGACAAGGTCGCCCTCGTGCGGCGGCTCCAATCCGAGGGACACCGCGTCGCGTTCGTAGGGGACGGGATCAACGACGCGCCGTCGTTGAGCGCGGCCGACCTCGGGATCGCCGTGGGGACCGGGACCGAGATCGCCCGGGAGGCCGGCCAGGTCCTCCTCGTCCGCCCGGGGTTCGAGGGCGTCGCGGAGGCCCTCTCGATCGGCCGGCGGACCGTCGCCAAGGTCCGGCAGAACCTCCTCTGGGCGATCGGGTACAATCTCGTCCTCCTGCCGATCGCGGCGGGAGCCCTCGTCCCGGTCCTCGGCTTCGCGATCTACCAGGTCCTGCCGATCACGGGCGCGCTCGCCATGGGCCTCTCCTCCACCCTCGTCGTGCTGAACTCCCTCACCCTCCGGGGGGGCGGCCCGAAGGCGACCGACGGTTTCCCTAGGCTCGGTCGTCCGATCCCGTCGTAGGTCGATCGGGTCCCGCGTGGCCGACCGACCGGACCGCCGAGCGGGTCCTGGGACGGCGGGGTCTGGTCGGGACCGGACGGGCGACGACCTCAAGCCCACGACCGGCTCGGCCCCCCCTCGGTCGCAGGGACGGGGATCATGGGGAACGCGCTCGTTCGGGCCTACGAGGCCGGGTTCGGCTCGCCGCTGCGCTACCTGATCCGCCACCCCGTCCGTTTCGGACAGCGCTGGTCCTCCCTTCGACGGGATCCCGGGCGCTTCGCCGAGGCGTTCGGGGTCTCGGGGGAGCGACTCCAGGAGTGGCTGGAGGCCCTCGAGCCGCTCCCCTGTCGGATCGCCTCGACGTTCGCCCGGACCGGCCGGCCGCTCGATCGCTCGAACTTCGGGATGCGGAACGTCGTCCTCTACCTGGCCGTCCGGGCGTTCCGGCCGCAACGGCTCGTCGAGACGGGCGTCGAGTACGGCTTCAGCACGGCCTACCTATTGCAGGGCCTCGCCGACAACCGGGCGGGCACCCTCGTCAGCATCGACCTGCCGACGACCGATCCCCGGGGTCACCTCTCCGATGGACGATGGGACGGCGCCCACGTCGACGCCATGGAGCACACCGGCGCGGCGATCCCAGAGGGGCTCCGCGACCGTTGGACGCTTCGGCTCGGGGACTCGCGCGACCTGCTCCCCCTCGCCCTGTCGGGCGGGTCGATCGACCTCTTCTTCCACGATGCCGACCACGCGGCAGCCGCCATGACCCGGGAGTACGCCGCGGCGTGGGAGCACCTTGCCGACGGGGGTTGCCTGATGTCCGACGATATCAATCTTAACCGCGCGTTCGGGGAGTTCGCGGAGGGACACGGGCGCCGCCCGTACACCTGGGCGGTGGGTCGCCGGGGGCTCCTGAAGCGCTGACGGGCGCCGACGTCCGGACGGCTACGGTCGATCGATCACGTCGGCGATCGCCTCGAGCAGATCGAGCGCCGGCTCGAGATGCCTCGGCATGATCTCCTCGACATTGATCCCGACCGGCACCTCGTTCTCGCCCTCCTTCAGGGCGAGGCGGACCTCCTCCCAGAGCTTGAGGGAATGCTGGATCGATCGGCGGGAGGCGTCGGGTCCCTCTTCCCCGAGGAGGATCGCCCGCTCCGATTCCTCCGGGATATCGGCCCCGAGCCACCGGACGAACTCCGCATCCCCCTCGTCGATCACGGGGGCCAAGGAGAGGATCACGGCGGAGGGGGGCACGCCGGCCTGCCGGCAGAGCAGGTCGTACTCCCGGACCATCCCGAGCGCCGCGGCCGGATCGAATAGGATCTGGGTCGTGAAGAACGAGGCGCCTGCGCGGGTCTTGGCGAGGAGCCGGTGGGCCTCGCCCTGACGCTGCGGGATCGCGATGTTCCCCAGGAGCCCGCCGGCCGAGCGGAGCAACGGCTCGACGAGGCGGTTCGCCTCCAGCACCGTGGGGCCCGGATACGGGATGTAGCGGCTCGACCCCCCGACGAGCACGAGGTGGCGGACCCCCCGGGCGAGGGTCTCGCGGGTCCACTCGACGAGCGTCGCCGGCGAGTCCATGTGGGCCACGACCCGGTTCACCATTGATTCGCACCCGGTGGCCGACTCGAGCGACCGCGCGAACCCCCGGATGTCCCCGGAGCGGTAGTACGGCCGGCCGTCGTGGTTCTCGTCGACGAGTTCGGGAACGTCGAGGCCGTCGACCCGGGGGAGTTCCCGGAGGCGCGCCTCGAGACGCGCCCGGTGCTCGGCCGCCCGCCGGGACGAGGCGCGGGCGTTCGGCGGCGCCGGTTCGAAGAGGAGCGGCCGGCGGGCGAGGGCCTCGGAGAGGGGCCGATGCGTCGGACGGGGGGAAGGCTCCGTTCTCGCGGTCGATTCGGCGGCCGATAAGAGGTTTGAGCCGGGACCGCGGCTTGCGGGGAGCGCAAAGCCCCGTCGCCCCGGGAAATCCTCTCACGTCCCCCGAGGACGGCCGTCCGGAGGGCCCAACGATTATCCGAGCCACCGACCTCGAGGCTCCGATGGGCTTTCGGGGGCTCTGGTTCGACTTCGGGCTCCTCCGACAGGGCCTGTCGATCGAGCACGAGTTCGGGGCGGCGTCGCTCGCCGAGCTCGCCCGGGTGGCCCGGTTCCTTGAGCGCGCGTTCTACGAGCAGGGTTCTTTCGCCCGTTCGAAGGACGGGTTCAGCTTCGTCCTGCGGAACCCGCCGCTTCGCATGGGGGCCTTCTCGGAGGCCCGCCTCTCGATCGACGGGCATCGGATCGACGCCGATCGGGTCCACGTCCGATTCGACGGATCGGAGGAGGTCGTCCGGTTCGATGAGATCAGCCCGTCCCGACCCCTCGTGCTGCCGGTCGGCCGACGCTCGCGGTTCTCCATCGAGGGGGTCCCCGTGCCGGCCGGGGAACATACGCTGCGGCTCGAGCTGCAGAGCCTCGCCGTCCCACCCCTCGTCTGGATCGAGATCACCGAACCCATCTCGGAGGCGACCGGCCCGTGAAGGGCCCCGACGAAGGGCCTGTGGACGGGCCGTTCTTCACCTCGACCCGCCCCGCGCCGGACCGACCGCTCCTCGTCCAGGGGCTCGGCGCCGTGGCGATCCTCAATGGGGCGGGGGAGGCCTCCTACCTCCGAGAGGCCCGTGGCGCTCCCCTCGACTGGGGCGGGATCTATGGACAGGGGGTCCGCCTCACCGGGCCCTGGCGCACCGGGATCGCGCCGTCCGAGGGTGCGCGCGAGCTCGGCCGCGCCACCCTCGTCGAGATCCGCCACGATCCGGGCGGCGTCTCGGCCGGGCACCGGCTCGGGGAGCTCGACGTCGCGGACGAATGGATCGCCTTCGATCGGCTCCCGGCGGTCGAGCGGCGGCTCGTGATCCGTGGGACGATCCCGCGTCCCGCCCCCACCGCGCTCGAACTCTCCTTCGGCGCGTTCCTCGCCCCGGTGCTCATCGAGGGCGTCCGTCCGTACGAATGGCGTGCCCGGCGGGAGGATCGCTCCTTCCTCGTGGAGTCCCACGGGTTCGGGTTGAGACTCGAGGCCGAGCCGGCCCCGACCGAGGCGTTCCTTGGGAACGTGCGATGGGGGGTCGAACCCGTCTCCGGGGAGATCGGCCCGATCGGCCTGCGATGGGCCGTCCCGACACAGACGAGGGGCCCCTTCCTGATCCGCGTTCGGGTCACCGGGGGACTCGCCCGGTCGGCCGAGGAGGCGCCGCGGCTCGGCGATGCGCCCCCCCGAAGCCGCGCCGAGGGCGACGCCGCCTGGGCCCGGTGGATCCGGTCGACCCCCGAGCTCGAGTTTCCGGACGCCCCCGCACTGTCGATCGCCTATCGACGGGCGAGGGCGGCGCTCCGGACGCTCTATACGTCTCCCGGAAACGGCCTCATCGGGCTCGCGGCGGGCTTCCCCTGGTACAACGCCCTCTGGTGCCGGGACATGGCCTGGATGATCCCGGCCCTCGTCTGGCTCGGCGACTTCGATTGGGCGAAGGCGTCGGTGAGGACGGTCCTCCGGTTCCAGGCGGGGCGCGCCCTGCCGATTCTTGGAGCTTCGGCGGGGGAGCTCCCGATGCAGGTCGCCCCCGGCCCCGTCTTCCTCTTCGGCACCTCGGACACGACCCTCTACTATCCGGGCCTCCTGCGTCGTCTCGTCGACCACACGGGCGACCGGACGATCGGGGAGGCGTCGCTCCCGGCGCTCGAGCGGATCGTCGAGTGGGGGATGGCGAAATCGGACGCCCGGACCGGCCTGATCCAAAACGGGGGCGAGGTCGCCGTGATGCGCCACGAGACCGAAGTGGGAAGGGTCCGCGTCGGATTCGACGCCGTGGACACGACGATCTGGGACTCCACGGACCGACGCGACCATGCCATCGACGTGCAGGTCTTGTGGATCGGGTGTCTCGAGGCCGTGGCCGACCTCGCCCGAGCGTCCGACGGCCGCCCCTCGGACCGGCTCACCCATCGGGCCCTCGGGGTGCGGGAGACGGTCGCCTCCCGGTACGCGTGGCCGGAGGAGGCGTATCTCTTCGATTCGCTGCGGCTCGACGGCACCCCGGTCCGAAAGATGCGGCCGAACGCGCTGCGGGCCGTGTCGGAAGGGATCGTGGGGGGCGCGACCGCCCGGGCGATCGTCCAGCGGGCGGCCCGGGCCGATCTCAGCGCGCCGTGGGGGCTGAGGACCCTCTCGGCGGACGATCCGGGCTACTCCCCGATCGCCTACCATGACGGCCAGGTGTGGACGATCGCAACGGCGTGGGCGGCCGATGCGGCCCTCCGGGTCGGAGCGCCCGAGCTCGGGGTCCGCTACCTCGAGACGATCGGGGGATTGATCGAGCGGGAGGGCGGCTACGCGAACGAGTGCTACCGGGGCGACCGTCCCGAGGCGTTCGACTCCTGCTTTATCCTCGGCTTCAGCGTCGCCCCGTTCCTCTCCGTCCTGTTCGAAAGGCTCTGGGGGATCCGGCCGGATCTCCGGCGGCGTCGCGTCGAGGTCCGCCCGAACTTCCCCGCCCGTTGGTCGTCCGCCTCGCTGCGGGGGCTGCGCCTCGGATCGGGGGCGCTCGGGCTCATCTGGAGCCCCCGGGAGCTGAAGGCCACCTGGAGCGGGACGCAACCGATCACCCTCGCGGGGCCGACAGAGGAGATCGAGATCGCGCCCGGCGGGTCGGCGGCGATCCGGTCCGATCCCGTCCAGCGTACGTGATATCGAAGGCCGAGTGCTGGCGGTCGGACGATGGGCGATGCGATCGTGGTCGAGGCGCTCGGGAAGCGCTACGGGGACGTCACGGCCGTCGACGACGTCGACCTGAGGGTCGCCGAAGGGACCGTCTTCGCCTTTCTGGGACCGAACGGCGCCGGGAAGACGACGACCGTCGAGATCTTGGAGGGCCTTCGGCAGGCGACCTCGGGACGGGCTCGCGTCCTCGACCTCGATCCGTGGACCGACGGCCGCGCGCTCCACCGTCGGATCGGGGTCATGCCCCAGGACTTCCGATTCCTCGAGAAGATCACGCCCCAAGAGGCGATCCGCTACTACGCCACGCTCTTCGACTGTCCCGCCGATCCGCCGGCCCTGCTCGCGCAGGTCGAGCTCACGGAGAAGGCGAACGCGCGCTTCGACACCCTCTCCGGGGGCCAGAAGCAGAAGCTCGGGCTCGCCCTCGCCCTGGTGAACCGCCCCGAGGTCTGCTTCCTCGATGAGCCCACGACGGGGCTCGATCCGCACGCCCGGCGGGCGATCTGGCAGGTGATCCGGACCCTGAAGGCCGAGGGCACCACGGTCTTCCTGACCACCCACTACCTCGAGGAGGCGGAACTCCTCGCCGACCGGGTCGCGATCATCCACCAGGGACGGATCATCGCGAGCGGGACCCCGGCGAGCATCATCCACGAGCACGGCCGGCCCGAACGGCTCGTGATCGATGGCCCGCCCGAGCTCGCCGAGCGATTCCGCCGGGAGCTCGGGTTCGACGTGACCCGACGGGAAGGCCGGATCGAGATCCCCTACCGAAACCAGCAGGAGCTCTTCCGGGCGCTCCATGCCCTCGAGGCGAGCGCCGTCTCGGTGAGCGGGATGGCGACCCGGTCCGACACCCTCGAGGACGTCTTCGTCTCCCTCGTGGGCCAGATGGACGACGGGGTCCTCAAATCGGCGGGGGCCCCATGAGGCCGAAGCGGATCGTCGCCGACCTGGGCGTCTTCACGAAGAGCTACATCCGCAACCCGGTAGCCCTCTTCTTCTCCCTGATCTTCCCGCTGATCCTGATCGGGACGTTCGGCTACATCTTCAGCGGGCCGGTGAACCCCGTGACCCTCTATACGGAGAACCTCGATCACGGTTCGGCGGTCTCCCAGGCGTTCCTCGACAACCTCACGGGGACCGGCGCCGTCCGGGTGAGCGTCGTCGACCCGAGCGCCGTGAACGGGACCTCCGGGGGGTTCCCCTCCTGGCTCGCGAACAACGGCGACACCGTCGGCCTCGTCATCCCGAAAGGGTTCCAGGCGGCCTACGAGGCCGGCAATTCGACCGTGGTGACCCTCTATACGGACCCCCAGGACCAGGCGTCGGCCGGCATCGCCCTCGGCGCCGTCGAGGGGGTCAGCAACGGCTTCAACCTCGCGGCGGCGCACGGGCGACCCATCGTCACCGCCGCCACCGCGACCGTCGGCAGCCAGGTGTTCAAGTACATCGACTTCCTCGTTCCCGGTCTCATCGGGTTCACGATCTTGGTGAGCCCGATGTTCGCGATGGTCGACATCGCGAGCTCCTACCGAAAGGAGCACATCTTCCGCCAGCTCTCGCTCACCCCGCTCACCAAGGGCGAGTGGCTCGCCGCGAAGATCGCCTGGTACGTCCTTTTGACGTTCGTCAACGCGGCGATCATGCTCGCGTTCGCGACGGTCGTCTTCGGGGCCCACGTCGTCCTGACCCTCGGCCTCGTCCCGTTCCTCGTCCTCGGACCGTTCCT
>DASYZN010000267.1:0-7878 GCA_035946105.1 Thermoplasmata archaeon
TCGCGGGCGCTCGTTAGGAACTCGTTTACCACGAGCTCTCGCGTGAGGACCATGCTGGTGTGCATGGTCGAGCTCCGCCGTGGCTCGTCTTCGGAAAGCAGGAGCCGGACGACGCGCCGGAATTCCCGTTCGGAGACCCGATCGATGCGCTGGCTCGACCATTCAGCTGGAGGCCGCGGAACGCCCGGACTGCGCCGAGCCCGAGGGGCACCCTAAGCAGGTTGATGGTCTCGTCCTGAACGCATGCAGCGGTGCGGCAACCGCCGCACTCACTCTGGACCGGGCGATGAGAGCAGGTCACGGCGTGAGCATGAGGTCGCGCTCATCCGTCCGAACGGGACTGCCAAGGCCCGGTATCGACCCGGATCCTTCCGACGGTCCGTTGAGGAGTTCGTTGAGACGCTCCGCGACATCCACCCTTGGAGCATTTCCTCGGATCTGGGGGACGGTGGCAACGAGCGGATCCGCCGGGTCGAAGAGGGTGTGGGTTCTCCCGAAGGGACCCAGCCGGTCACAAAGATCGTTCTACGGGTCCGTCCGTAGGGACGGGGTGAACGTGAGTCCGATCAGCAGTCCTTCCGGTCCCAAGAGCCTCGTGACCGTCTGGCCCCAGGATTCCTCCCGAGACTCGACGAGCGTCCGGTACCCTTGACGCTTCAGATGGGCCGTAGCTTCCGCAACATCCTCGACGTCGAATTCGATCCAGGCCTGCGGGCGCGGGACCTTCGCTGGCCATCGCGGGGTCCCAAAACAGGATTCGGCGGCGTGATCGAGCGGCCAGAT
Source organism: Thermoplasmata archaeon (assembly GCA_035946105.1). Lineage (GTDB taxonomy): Archaea > Thermoplasmatota > Thermoplasmata > Lutacidiplasmatales > UBA184 > Lutacidiplasma. The sequence continues at coordinate 784 of DASYZN010000267.1, forward strand.
CGCAAAATGCTTCGCCCCGTCGAGCTTTCCCGTGTGGAGGTATCCGTCGGGCCCCTGCTCGAAACCGATCCCCAACGCTTCTTCGTAGAGGGCCCGGCTTCGCATCGAGTCCGTTCCGATCGGGCCGAATCCCGCGATGAACAGAACCTTGATCGGTCGGTCGGTCTTCCGAGTCGCCCGTCGCGGTGGCGGCATCGACCCCTCTAACGAGCCCGGCCGTTACTTGAATCGCGGGGAGACGTCGCGAAACGGTCATGGCGTCATGGCCTGGTCGGGCCTTCTCGGATCAGCGGGTGCCGCCGGGTTGCTCTCGTTCCGTACGCGCCCCGAAGCGTCGGGAGGCCGAGTCGTTCGACCGCCTGACAATATATGAGCCGGGACAACCTCGTGCCCCCCGATGGGAGCAGGCCGAACCGAAGCGCCCGCGTTCGACCCGGATCTATTTCATTTTCTTTCTGAACTTCGGAAGCACAACAATCGTCCGTGGTTCCAAGAGAACAAGGATCGATACGAACGGTCGGTCCAGAGCCCTGCGGTGGCGTTTATCCGTTCGGCCGCTGCCCCCCTTTCAAAGCTGAGCTCCCACCTCGTGGCGGACCCGCGGCCGTTCGGAGGATCCCTTTCACGCATCTACCGGGACACCCGGTTCGCCAAGGACAAGAGCCCATACAAGACGAACATCGGGATCCATTTCTCTCACGATCGAGCGACGAAGGAGGGGCGTTTGCCGGGATTTTTCGTCCACCTCGCCCCAGGCGAGAGCCTCGTCGCCTCCGGGATCTGGCACCCCGCCCCCCCGGAGCTTCGGAAGATCCGGGATGCCATCGTCGCCTCGCCCTCGGCGTGGGGTCGCGTATTGAAGAGCGGGATCGAGATCGAAGGAGAGTCCTACGCGCGAGTGCCTTCCGGTTATGATGCCTCCGGGCCATTCGTGCGCGATCTCCGTCGAAAGGATTTCTACGCGTCCCGATCCCTCCCAGACGCCTCCGTGCTCGCCCCCGACTTCCTGGCGACCTTCGTCGCGGCGTGCCGGGAACTCGATCCGCTCAACGTGTTCCTCTCGAAGGCCCTCGCGATCCCCTGGTAGCCGAGCGATCGATCGATCGTTCCGCATCGGCCCCGTCGGGGAGCGGCCCCCGCCGGTCGGGAGGGTTCGATCGATCGAGGGCCCTTGCCCCGACCGCCCCCCGATCCCGCCAGAATCAGGATTGCGCGAGCTCGACGATGTCCTTGGGGACGGGTCCGAAGTATTCGATCCAGTTCCCATCGGGGTCGCGCACATAGAGAAGGTTCTCGTGCGTCTCGCGGATCCGGGCCACGATCGGGATCCGTCGGCGGCGCAATTCGGTCTCCCAGGCGGCCACGTCGGCCACGCGAAATCCCAGGTGGTCGAACTCCGTTCCCTTGCGAATCGTCTCGTAGAACCGACTCCCCTTCGGATAGAAGTTCAGCTCGAGTCGGTGGGTCGTGCCGGGATACCCGAGCTGGACCCAGCGTCCTCCGTGCTCCATCGTGCCCCGCTTGTGGATCGCGAATCCGAGCCTCCGAAAGAATCGGAGGGACGCCCCGAGATCGCGGACCCTCAGGCCGCTGTAGACGAACTCGACCTTGGGGAGGGGCATCGACCCGGGGGATGGAGCGCCCCCTTAACGCTGTGCCCCGCCGGCCGCTTCGACAGTTCCGAGGTTCCCAGCCCGGGCGGGATCGAACGCGGCCGTATCCCCCGCGCCCGAAGGCTCAAGCCGCGTTCCGACTCCTGACGGTGGCAGGGGGGTGGGATCGCATCGGGAGGTCCACGCTGCTCCTGATCGGGGATCCCCGATTCGACGCCTACCGACCGCCGAACCCGGGGGCCCTCGGGGGAGGTCCCCGATCGCTCGCGATCGATCTCATGGTCGCGACGGGAATGCTTGCCGATCCGGGGGAGGCCCAGATCGTGGCCCGGGTCGATCCCGTCGACCGTTCGACTCTGGCGCGGTTTCATGCCAGGGCGTACGTGGACCGCGTCGCGGACTCCAAACTCGGCCGACGGGTGTCCTGGTGGGACGACCCCGAGACCCCGCTGTTCTCGGGGGCGTTCACGTCGTCCGCGCGCATCGTGGGAGGCGGCCTCACCGCCTTGTCAGCGGTCCTGGACGGGAGGTCGAGGCGCGCGTTCGTCCCCGCCGGTGGACATCATCACGCCCGCCGAGATCGCGCGGGCGGATTCTGCATCTTCAACGACCTCGGTGTCCTGATCGCCACCGCGCTCGAGGTCCGCTCGACACGGCACCGGGTGGCGTGCATCGACCTCGATGCCCACCACGGGGATGGAGTGCAGTATGGGTTCTACGGGTCGGACCGGGTGCTGCACATCGATTTCCACCAGGACGGTCGCACGCTCTATCCGGGGAGCGGGGCGATCGACGAAACGGGCCTGGGGGAAGGCGAAGGCCTGACGGTGAACGTCCCACTTCCGCCGGGGTCGGGCGACCGTTTGTTCACCGGCCTCTTCCGACGGATCGTCCCGCCCCTGGTCCGGGAATTCCGGCCCACCCTATTGGTCGTCCAGCAGGGCGTCGACGCCCTACGGGACGATGGCCTCGCCGATCTGGCCCTGGGCCCCGAAAGCTACACCGAGGCCCTATCGGTCTGCCTCGATCTCGCCGAGGAACTATGCTCTGGGCGGCTGATCGTGACAGGAGGGGGGGGCTACAATCCCCTCCAGGTCGCTCCGGTGTTGGCGCGTACGGGGTTCCTACTCTGCGGAAAGCGACCCCCCCTCGGACCCCTTCCGGCACCGTGGCGGCTCCGGTACTGCCATGCGATAGGAGCGCCCGCTCCGACGCGATGGCCCTCGGTGCGGCGGGATCGAACGGACCGCCGGACGCCCTCCGACGTCACCCGGATCGTCTCCGGCCTCGAACGGGTCCTACGCGCGCCGATCCCGCGATCGCCCTAGTGCCCGGCCGGCTGGAACCATCCGCCCGACCCGGCTCAAAGGGATCCTTCGCCGGGTCACGCAGGGTCTCGGGAGGGCCTCGCCCGTTCCGTACGCTGCCCTTTTGGCCTCCCTCGGTTCGTCGGGTTCCGATATGGCGACTTCGGATGCGCCCGACGAGTCGGGGATCCCGCCGGCCACGATCGAGGAGCTGATCCGGGCGAGCGACGCCCACGACTGCTCGGAAGGATCGGGGGTCTGCGTCAAGATCGCCGCCATCGCCGACCTTCCGACCCGGTTCGGTCGGTTCCAGGTCGTCGCCTTCTCAAGCCCTTCCGACCGGAAGGAGCACGCGGCGCTCATCCGGGGCAACATCGTGGGTCGGGAAGGGGTCCCGGTGCGCCTCCACTCCGAATGCCTCACCGGGGACACCCTGGGGTCGCTGCGGTGCGACTGCCGAGACCAGCTCGAGGTCGCCCTCAAGGAGATCGCGAAGGGGGAGACGGGGATCATCCTCTACCTTCGGCAGGAGGGACGGGGGATCGGGTTCGCCAACAAGATCCGCGCCTACCAGCTCCAGGAACGGGGGCTCGATACGGTCCAGGCCAACCTCGCGCTCGGATTCCGGCCCGACGAGCGCGACTACGAGGTGGCGGCTCACATGCTCGAGTCGTTGAACGTCCGATCGATCCAGCTGATGTCGAACAACCCCGACAAGATCAACGATCTGCGCTATCACGGGGTCCGGGTCGACGGTCGGATCCCGATCGTGACGCCGCCGAACGCCTTCAACCGCCGCTACCTCGAAACGAAGCGGCTCAAGTTCGGCCAACTGCTCGAACAGCCTCCGCTCGAAGAGGTCCCCGAACAGGTCGACAGCGCCGGTCCGAACCTCTCCGAGAGCGACCCCGCGTAGTGGCCGACCGATCGGTCCCCCCGTCCGAACCCCCCGACCAGGGGACCGACGGGCCGAGGAGGCCCGTCGACGCCCAAGTAATCTGGACAAGGGTGAATATACTGGGGAAAGGAGGATAACCTCACTCCGCGGGAGGTTAGGGTCATTTCGCTCCGAGCTTGGGCCATCCCGATCGCCGTCGCGTTGGTCGCGCTCCTGATCCTCCCCGGGCCGGCGGGGTCGACCGTTCCCTCAGGGGCCGGCCCGATCGGTTCGGGCATCAGGACGACCTTATCCGGAGGGTCCACTACGAATGCGACCGGGGACTGGCCGACCTACGAATACGACCTGCAACGGACCGGGGATGCGTCCGCCAGCGCCGAGCTGAATTACTCGACCCTATCGGAGCTTCGAGCCGCCTGGACTGCCTCGGCCTACGGGACCGTCTCGGGATCCCTCGCCGTGGCGAGCGGGTTCGTCTACGCCGGCTCCTGGAACGGGCACCTCTACGAGTTCAACGCGACCTCGGGCCAGGAGGTCTGGAACCTGACCTTGACGACGCCCCATGTCGCGGGCTACGGGAGCACCTACGGAGCCTGCTGGAGGGAGGGGGGCATCCCGTCGACCCCGACCGTCACGGTCAGTCGGGCCGGGGGCGTGTCCTACAACACGGTCTTCGTCACCGCGGGCACCGGACTCTACTCGATCAACGCCACGCGGGCGGCCTATCAGCCCGGGCAGGCGATCAATTGGTTCACCAATCTCACCAACTATTCCGACGTGCCGAATGCGGGCCGCGACTGGGGCTACCACTACCTCTGGTCGAGCCCCCTCATCTACAACGGCTCTGCCTACGCCGGGGTCGCGGAGACCTGCGATGCCCGCTCGGTACAGGCCCAGTTGTTCCAGATCCCTCTCGCGGGGAGCGGCCCGTATCACGCCCCCGCACACATCTTCGACGTGACCGGAGCGTCGGGCACGGCGCCCGACGTGGCCGGCGGGATCTGGTCGACCCCCTCGGTCGATCCCGTGACGAATCTGCTCTGGGTCAGCACGGGGAACGAGAACTCCACCTGGTCCGGATCCTGGAGCCAGTACTACACCCGCTCGATCCTCGCTTTGAACGCGTCGAATGTCTCCGAGCTCGTTGGCTCGGCCCAGGTCGGCAGTTCGGGGACCGACGAGGACTTCGGCGCGGGACCGACCCTGTTCCACGACGCGGCGGGACGATCGCTGGTCGGGGCCATCAACAAGGACGGGATCTTCTACGCCTACGACGCGAGCCATTTCGGATCGGGCACCTGCTTCCCGGGGCTCCCTTCCCCCTGCCTATTGCCGGCCTGGACGCAGTCCACCGGTAGCTACGGGGTGAGCCTCATCTCGATCGCTCCCTCCGCCTTCGGGGGGGGCAAGCTTTTCGTCCCTTCCGGACCGAGCGGCAACGGCAGCTGGGACGGCGTCGTGAGCGCGCTCCTGCCGTCGAACGGCACGATCGAGTGGCAGCAGCCGATCGGGGGTCCCTCGGGGGGCTACGTCCCCTTGGCCGGGCTCACCTATGCGAACGGCTTGTTGATCGACGCCGCGAACGGGTTCGACCAGGGGCGGGCCGATGGGAACGGAATCGTCGAGATCCGCAACGCGAGCGATGGCGCCGTCGTCTGGCAGCGCCTCTTGAACCAATCGATCGACGGAGAAGTGGTGGCGTCGGGGGACCTCGTCCTCTTCGGCACCGGGAGCGGATCGAACACGACCGGGTTCGTCACGGCCTACCGGATCACGCCCCCCACCCCGCCCCCGCCGAAGCTCCTGCTCGCTTCCCAGCCGAGCGTGGACCTCGGGCAATCGGTGAACTTCACGGCGAACGTTTCGAGCGCGTTCGGACCGGGAGCGTTCCGGTGGAACGCCTCTTCCGGTCTCGGCTGCCTCTCGAGCTCGAACCGGCTCCTCTCCTGCCATCCGAGCGCGACCGGCGCGACCTACTCCGTCTCGTTCGTCGCTACGGGGGCGAACATTACGTCCGCTCAGGCGGCCCTGACGAACTTCGTGGTCCACCGCCTGCCCCGCGTCTTCGCCCCGTCGCCCAGCGCGACCTCGGTGGACGTCAATCAGACGATCCTCTTCCGGGCGACGACCTTCGGGGGCTCGGGTGGAGGAACCTTCCTCTGGACCAATCTCTCCACCGCCCTCGGTTGCACACCTTCCTCGAACTCGACCCTGCGGTGTTCTCCCAACTCCGTGGGGACCGGCTTCGGCGTCTCCGTCAGCTGGACCGACTCCAACGGGATCGCCTCTCCGTCGGTCCCGTCCGCCGCCGTCTCGGTGTTCGCCTCTCCCTCGGTCTTCCCACCGGCCCCTTCGTCGCCGCTCGCGGACCTCGGCCAATCCGTGGTCTTCACGGCCTCGACGACCGGCGGGACCGGGGGTGCCGTGTTCAATTGGAGCGCCACGAGCCCCGCGCTCCGCTGCGCGCCGTCCGCCGGTCCTCGACTCGCCTGCGTGGCGAACGCCTCCGCCTCCGGGGTCACCGTGGCGGTGCGTTGGACCGATGCGGCGGGGCAGAGCTCGGCCTGGGTCGCCTCCCAGCCCCTGGAGGTCGACGAGGATCCCGTGTCCGGACCCCCGATCGCCTCGGTCCCCCGCGCGGACGTGGGGGAGTGGATCGTTTTCCAGGCGAACGTCTCGGGCGGCAGCGGCGGGGGCCGGTACGATTGGAGCGGGTTCGGTCCGTCGCTCGGCTGCCTCAACAGCACCTCGGCCCTGCTCGACTGCCGGCCGACCCTGCCGGGGAGCTACTTGGTTAGCCTGAACTGGACCGACTCGGCCGGCGAAAGTTCGGGCGTCGGCTCGGCGACCACCGTCTCGGTCTCCGGCGATCCCTTCATCGCCCCCTTGAGCGCGAGCCGGACGAGCGCCGACCTCGGTCAGTCGATCGTGCTGTCCACCGAGGTGAGCGGCGGGGCGGGCGGGTATCGCTACCATTGGAGCGTTCCTGACGGACTCGGCTGCCCCCTGGTCGACGCCCCGTCGATCGTCTGTTGGCCGACGGCCAGCGGCTCGAGCTACGTCGCCTGGGTCACCGTCAGTGACGCGAACGGGATCTCGACCGACGTGGTGACCTCGGCCCAGCTCTCGGTCTTCGACCCTCCGAGCGTGACGACCCCCACCGCCACGCGGCCGTCGGCGGATGCCGGACAGACCGTCCGATTCGCGACGAAGGTCGGCGGGGGCGCCGGCGGTCTCGACTACACGTGGACCGGTCTCCCCGGCTCCTGCTCGGGGA
>DASYZN010000268.1:0-3041 GCA_035946105.1 Thermoplasmata archaeon
CACGACGACGAAGGCGCGGCTCTCCCCGAGGTAGCTCGAGAAGGCGTGCAGGATCGAGGCGCTCGATCCCTGACCGGTCAGCCGGGTGAAGTTGCCGTCGCCGAAGACGAACCGGTAGGTGTACGGCGCCTTCCCCCCGGAGGCCGTCGCGGAGACGAGCTCGCTCGCCCCGGGCTGGAGGAGCGAGAGCGAGGCCGGCAGGATCGCCTCGGCGAGCGGGTTCAGGGTCGGTGGCGCGGGGAACGGGGAGCCGAGGCCCACGCCGAACGCTCCCCCATCGACGTAGGTCACCCCCACATAGATCGTGTAGGAGACCCCGGGGGCGAGCCCCAAGATCTCGGCCGAACGGGCCGTCGGGTCCGCCACAGGGACGACGACGTTCGGCGCCGAACCGCCGCCGAGCGCGATCAGGGAGAAGTTATGGACGGCGGGCCCGAGCGCCGCCCCGAGGATCCAGTTGACCCGATACCCGTCGGACCGCGCGGTCGCCCCCGCGACCGACGCGGGTCCCTCGACCGGTGCGCCGCACGGGGTGCTTCCCGAGATCGCCAGCCGGCCGAACGTCGGGGGACCCGAGGGGGCAGCGGCCGGACCGAACTCGCGGGCCCAGTAGTAGAACGTGCCCGAGGTGGTGTTCGTCCCCCGGGGGAGCGTGATCGACCAGTTCGCGTCCTCCGAGCCGTTCCATGGGCCGATCCCCTTAGTGCCCGTGAAGGCGTTCGCGGAGGGGGGGTTCGTTCCCGAAAAGCACCAGACCCCGCCGAACTCGACGGAGCCGACCCCTCTCGGGTCCGTCGCCCGGGCACTCACCGTGAGGGTCGTGTTGTTGTACGATGCAGCGAGGTGGGTGATCGTCCCGGGGCTCCCGGGAACGGCGGAGCCGTCGGGCGCGAACTCGCTCGGTCCGCCGCCGAGGAGCCCCACCCGATCCGACGCGTTCGTGCCGTAGGCGATGCGTACGGCGCCCTGGTGGGCGTCGAGGGAAAGGGGTGGGTAGACCCCGCTCCCGCCCTGGGAGGTGAAATCGGCGCAGCCGGTCGCGTTCGGCTGGCCGGAGCACCCTCCGGAGCTCGACCAGACCTCGGCCGACGGGTACGCCTCCCGATAGGCGAACGCCGAGGCGTTGTAGAATGTCGCGTTCTCGAGCGTCGGGAACGCATCGGCCGACGAGGAGACGGCGTCGTACGACGTGCAGGGCGGCGCCCCGGCGCTCCCGTTCCCTACCGGGCAGTTCGTGTAGCCGACGCTGAGGTCGCCCCCGAACGACCAGCCGGTCGTGGCGTTCGCGAACGGACCGAACGGTTCGGCCGCGACCCCCGTGACGAGCTGGCTCGACCCGTACTGCCAACGGGTGGAGCTCGTCGGATGGGTGGAATCGTTCAGGTACACGAGGAGGCCGGAGGCGCCTCCAGGGACCACCGCGACCTTGACGACGTCCCCCGCCTGGACGCTCGGGTTGAGCGACCAGCCCGGCGCCCCGATCCCCGAAACGACGGCGTCGTCCTCACAGAAGGCGGCCCCCTCGATCACGTAGAGCGCCGAGGCGTTCTGGCAGCGGGGGTCGCAGCTACCCGACGGCACGAGGTCCCAGATCGGCGCCTTCACCTGCCAGCTCGCGCTCGGGCCGAAGACGAGGGGGTTGGTCGGCGGAAGGAAGTCGATCCTGAGCACGGAGCGTCCGTCGAGGGAACATGGGACCCCCGAGACGCTCAGCGAGATCCAGAATGCGGAGAGCGACCGAACGTCGTTCGCGAAGCCGCCCGGCATGGCGACGGTCACCTGGAAGCGATCGCCCGAGGACGATTCGTTGGAGACGAGGCTCACCGCCTCCTCGTCGACCCCGGGAAGGCACCCGGGGTTGTCGGTCCCTCGCACCGCCGCCGGGGGCAGCCCTCCGATGTAGCGATCCTGCCAGAGCGAGATCCGGGTGGGGCAGGAGATCGGTGGGGTGGGGGCAGCGGATGTCGACGGAGCGGACCCCGGTCCAGCGGCGGATCGAACCGATCCAGGGTCGACTTGAGCGGGGAGGACGAGGCCGCGAAAGCCGCCAACCGAGGTCGGAGGTCCCGAGCGCGCCAGGCCGACCGCCGGCACGAGGAGGAGGAGGGCGACGGCGACCGCGAGGAACCCGCGGATCGGGTCCCCTTCGGGAAACGGCAGCCAATGCCCGTCGGCCCACTGAGACGGCCCCAAGGCCCACCGGCGGGCCGGGTGGGGACGGAGGGACCGAATGGCAGCGCCGCTCGACCGACAGCCGCCCTCAGACGCTCGGCGGTTCCCCTGCAGAAGGTTCCGAGGCATCCATCATCGATCCGGAGGAGGTCGAGCCACCGTCCTGACCTGGCTCATACGACGGGCTCTGCGGCATGGCTCCGCCCCCGCCGCCACTCTTGCCGCGGCGCATCAGGAGCACCGCCGCGATGACGACGACGAGGAGGACGACGATCCCGATCCCGATGAGATCGAGCGTCGTGAGGCCGCCGGCGGCCGTGTTCGGCTTGGTCGACGTGCAGTTCCCGTAGTAGGTGCAGTTGTGGGGGGTGGTGCTGGGCTTCATCAGGGTGAAGTTGATCCAACTCGTCTCGCCCGCGACGACCGTGATGTTGGCGTATCCAGTCTCGTACCCCTGGCTCTTCGCCGTCACTTCGTAGGGGGTCGCGGAGGCGAGCTCGGAGACGTTGAACGCCCCGTTGAAGACCGCCTGGACCGCTCCGTTCACGTAGACGACCGCGCCGGCGGGGCTCACGACCCCCCGGATGAAGCCGCGGTTCGTCAGCGAGATGATGAGGGTCTTCGCGTCCCCGGGCTTCACCGTGTAGGTCTGGTTGTACGTCGAGAAGCCCGAGAGCGACGCGACGACCTGGTACGTGCCTCCGGGTAGGGCGCTCACGAAGTTCGCCGACGCCCCCTGGAACGACAGCGACGCCGGAGCGCCGTTGATCTTGACCAGGGCACTAGCAGGGGTAACCGTCCCATTGATCCACGCCCCCTCGAGCGCGAGCGGGAGGGTGGTGGTGACCCCCGGGCTCACCGTGACCTGG
>DASYZN010000269.1:0-2480 GCA_035946105.1 Thermoplasmata archaeon
GCCCGGCCGGGTCGCCGGGGGGTCCGTCGCGGGTCCCGGCGTCGGTTCGGCCTCCGAGGGGGCCGGGCCCTCCTCGGGGTCGGCCGGGGCCCCCTCCGACGGGTCGGGGGCCGGCGCCGAGGTCGGGACGCCCAATCGGCGTTCGAGGAACTTGCGGATCTCCTCCGGCTTCGTCGAGGCGAGGCCGAACTGCTCGGCGAAGTTGCGGGTCGTCGTGAGCTCGAGGGTCGCGCCCTTCGGTTCGGCGTGGACGAGGCCCGACTCCCTCAGGCGGTCGACCTCCTCGTAGGCCGACTCGCCGATCATCCGGACGAGGCGGCTCTGGACGATCGGCTGGTGGTAGGCGATCAGCGTGAGGGCCTTCAGGGTCCGGGGCGCCATGTCTACCGGGGTCACGGCGTGCGCCGCTGGCACGTAAGGCTCCCGGAGCTGCAAGGCATAGCGGTCCCCGACCCGAGTGACGCAGAGGGCGGTCTGTCGCTGGGCGTAGGCGCGCGAAAGCCCCTTGAGCGCCCGCTGCACCGGTCGGTGGTCCGGGACCCCGAGGGCCTCCGTGAGCTCCCGGACGCTCATCGGCTTGCCGGAGGCGAACAGGATCGCCTCAAGCCGCAGGACGAGATCGTCGACCTTCGACGGCATCTCGGTTCACCCCTCGGGGACGGCGGGCGGTCGGGCGTCGAGCCGCCGGATGAGTTCGAGCGGTCCCTCGCCGAGCGGTGTCTGGTCGAGATCGACCGCCCGCTCCCGGGCGAGGAAGAGCGCCGCCAGGAAGAGCGAGACGAGGCGGTCCCGCCCCTCGGCCGCGTGCCAGAGGTCCAGGAGGGGGAACGCCTCCCCGATCGGGTGCTTCAGGGCGAGCGCCCAGGCGTCCTCGAGGTCCCGGACGGGGATGTCCCCGTGCACGAGCACTTCCGGTGGGGCCCGCTGTTCCTCCCGGAGGCGTTCCCTCAATTCCTGGATGCGAAGGGACCGACGGGCCTCCTCCTCCGCCTCGCCGAAGGCGCCGACGAGCTCGAGGAGGCTGACGGGCCTCGTGCCCGCGTGGCGGACCATCGGGACGAGCGGTGGGCCGTCCGCGGCGTCGAGGACGGCCGTGGTCACGTCGACCGCCTCCGTGGTCTCGAGGTCTCCGAGGAACGACTCCTCCGGCGGCATCTCGGCCGCCGAGTCCAGGGGGGCCGTCGGGGTCCGGGCCTTCAGAAGCTCCTCGGACTGGAGGTAGAGGATCGTCCAGGCCATGTAGAGGAGGCGGCCGGCGACGGCGAAGTTGACGCCCCCCTCCGAGCGCACGCGCTCCAGGTAGACCTCCGTGAACCGCGCGAGATCGATCTCCCACGGATCGAACGACTCCTCGAGCACGAGCTCGAACAGGAGGGCCGTCGCCTTCTGGAACGGATCCGGGATGACGACATGCACTCCTTCCTTGAGGCTCTTCACCAGGGTGAGGTAGCGCTCGAGGAGCTCCGGGGTCTCGGTGGACTCGCCGAGCAGCGACCGGTGGAAGACGAGGTAGTCGACGACCCGTTCGGCCGCCTCCCGGGGGACGGCCGGGATCTCCGCCGCGATCGCGCGGGCCTCGGGTTCCGCGATCGTCATGCCGCCCCCGGGGCGACGGGGATCGGGCGGACCTCGGGAGGCGTCCCGAGCCCGCGATCCCGCTCATCCACATCGACGATCTCGTCGAGCCTAAGCCCCACGACGCGGGAGCATCCGTCGCCGTGCATCGTGACCCCGAAGAGCTGGTGGGCGAACTTCAGCGTGACCTTGCGCAGCGAGATGACGATGAACTGCGCCCGTTCCGCGTTGCGCCGCAGCATCCGGCCGACGTTCTCGGCGTTCACCCCATCGAGGGACATGTCGACCTCGTCGAAGACGTAGAGCGGGCTCGGATCGTAGCGCTGCAGGGCGAAGACGAAGGCGAGGCTCGCCAGGGACTTCTCGCCCCCGCTCAACTGTTCGAGGCGTTGGATGTTCTTGCCGACGGGGCGCGCCTTGATGAGCAGCCCTCCGGCGAGGGGATCCGAGGCGTTCTCGAGGGCGATCTCCCCTTCCCCGCCCCCGGAGAGCTCGGCGTAGATCGTCTTGTAGGCCCCGTTCACCTGGGTGACGACCGCGACGAGCTTCTCGCGCTTCTTCGTCTCGATCGCCTCCACGAGGCTCATCAGCTCGGCCTTCTCGTGGCCGAGGCGATCGACCTCCCCTTCGAACCCTTCGAGGCGGAGCTTCTCCTGGTCGTACTCCTCGAGCGCTCGCAGGTTGACGGAGCCCATCCCATCGAGCTGGGCCTGGACCGTCTGGATCGTCCGACGGAGCTCCTCGAGCGGGACCGGCGGCGTGGGATCCTCCTCGGCCGGGCCGAGCTCCTTGAGGGCGGCCTCGACCTCCTCGAGCCGGCGGCGCGCCGTCTCGAGCCGCACCGATTCCTGGTGCTCCAGATCGACCTTCGACCGCAGGGACTCCTGGGCCCGGGCGAGCAGGTC
>DASYZN010000270.1:0-15777 GCA_035946105.1 Thermoplasmata archaeon
GACGTCCGAGCCTCGGACGACCCGACGCCGACCGCGCGGGGCGTCGGCCCCTCTCGATCGGCGAGGTGGCGCCCCGAGGGGTCCCCCCCGGAGCGTTATGCCGACGGTGGGGGTCCGGGCGGGTCATGGGGGTCCGGGACCTCGCCTGGGGGGACTTTCCGGACGTCGTCGAGAACTATCTCAAGCTCTATGAGGAGGTCAAGAGCCACCCGGACCTGGGGATCATCCTCCTGCCCGCTCCGCCCTCCTTAGGGGAGGAGGCGGAGTGGTTCGCGCGCCTCTACCGGCGGGTCCTGGAAGGCGCCACGGTCGCCGTCGTCGCGGAGGAGGAGGGGCACGCCGTCGGCCTCTGCACCGTCGATCGGCGCGGACCGCACCGGGAGAGCCAGCACTTGGGGGTCCTCGGCATCCTCGTCGCCTCGGGCTGGCGAGGTCGCGGGATCGGGCGCGCCCTCTTGCGCTCGGCCATCGATCGCTCCCGGGGGTCGTTCGACCTGATCGAGCTCTCGGTGTTCCGGTCGAACGATCGCGCCCGGGCCCTCTACGAATCGGTGGGGTTCCGTTCGTGGGGGATCCTGCCGAAGGGCATCGTGAGGGACGGGCGGGCCACGGACGTCGAGCACATGGTGCTCGAACTCGGCCCCAAGGCTTGACCACCGCTCCGCTAGCGTCGGACGCGCCTCGGCGGGCCCTCCCTCCACAAGCCCCTCGGCCGGGCCGGCCGCCCTCGCCTCTCCGATCCGTGGAGGATCAGCGGGCCCTCTCGTCGGCGATCCAGAGGGCCTTGTCGAGCACGTCGATCCCGCGGTCGAGCTCGTCGCGGGGGATGATGAGCGGGGGAGCGAGCACGAGGTGGCTCACCCATGAGAACGCGTAGACCCCCTGATCGGCCATCGACCGGACCACCGCATTGGCGACCGTGGGCCGCCCGGAGAGGACCTCGTCCTCCGTGTTGAACGGGGTGCGGGTCGTTCGGTCCCGGACGAGCTCGACCGCCGCGAACAGCCCTATCCCCCGGACCTCTCCGACGGAGGGATGTCGGTCGGCGAGTTCGCGCAATCGTCGGAGGAGGTGTTCGCCTTCCTCCCGGGAGCGCCTCGGCAGCCCGAGCCGCTCGTACTCCTCGATCGCGGCGACGCCCGCCGAGAGGCCGATCGGATGGGCCTCGTAGGTGTGCCCGAGCGGGAGCATCCGATCCCCCAATCGGTCCTCGACCTCCTTGGTCGTCGCCGTTAGGGCGAGCGGCGCAGCCGCCCCCGTGATCCCCTTCGCCGTGGTGAGGAGGTCGGGCTCGATCCCGAAGCGCTGGACCGCGAACCAGTCCCCGACCCGCCCCCAGCCGGTCATCACCTCGTCGGCGATCAGGAGGGTCCCGTGCTTGCGGGTGATCGCGCGGAGCTTCGGCAGGTACTCGGGGACGGGGACGATGACGCCGTTCGTCCCGATCACCGGCTCGACGATGAGCGCCGCCGCCTCCGGCCCCTCTTCGAGCGCCGTGGCCGTCGCGTCGGCGCAGGCGACGCCGCAGTCGGGGTAGGTGAGCTTCAGCGGACAACGGTAGCAGTAGCACTCCGGGACGAACGTGGTCCCGGGGACCTCGCTGGACGTGCCGGCGGCCCGCCGACGGAGGTCCCCGGAGACGGAGAGGGAGGCGGAGGTCGAGCCGTGGTAGGAGCGTCGGAGGGCGAGGACCCGGGAACGCCCCGTGGCGATCCGCGCCATCCGGAGCGCCGCCTCGTTCGCCTCGGTACCGGAGGTCGAGAAGAAGAACCGACCCAGGCCCGCCGGCAGCACGCGGCGCAGGGACCGGCTCAGCCGGGCGCGCACCTCGGTCGCGAACCCGGGGGCGACGTAGGCGAGGGTCTCGGCCTGGGCCCGGATCGCTTCGACGATCCTAGGGTTGCCGTGGCCGAGGTTGGCGTTCACGAGCTGGGAGGCGAAGTCGAGGTACGAGCGACCCTCCGAGTCCCAGAAGGTGCAGCCCTCGGCCCGAACGACCGTGATCGGCCGCCAATCGGACGGCCGATGCCATCCCGAGTAATTCGTGGCGGCGACCGTGTGGGCCGCCGATTCCTCCGTCACCGGGGCCGTCCGACGTTCGCTAGAACCGCCGGACGAGCTCGGCGAGCTGGGCCTGGGCGCCCGACAGGACCGGCCCTCCGTGGTAGGTCAGCAGGGACTCGATCGGCAGCGCGGCCGCCCGGCGGGCCGAGATCTGCGCCGTCGGGGTATGGTGGGTGTATTCCGGCGTCGTCAGGAGGACCTGGTTCCCCGGCGCGAAGAAGAGGTCGCCGCAGAACAGGAGCTTCCGCTCCGGCTGATAGTAGGACGTGTGGCCTGGGGTATGTCCGGGGGTATGGTAGGCGATGAGTCCCCCGGCCGCGTCGATCCGGTCCCCGTCCTTGATGCGCTCGTCGACGGAGACGGCTTCGGCCGGCGGCATCCCGGGGCCGTCGTACTTCGGTCGGAGCTCGAGATAGGCGGCCTCGATCCAGTGCGCGAAGGTGCGGGCCTTCGTTAGCGCGATGGTCTGGCGGAGCGCCCCCACGTGGTCCTTGTGGAGGTGGGTCACGAGGATCTTGCGGATCGAACCGGGGTCGATCCGATGCTGCGCCAGGTACTTGGCGAGGGCCGCCTCAGAGCCGGGGAGGCCGGTGTCGATGAGGGTCCAGGTGGTGCCGGGGTCCTTCACGAGGTAGACATGGGTCGAGAAGTCCGGCGAGGGATCGACGCCTTCGACCTGGTGCACACCTGGCAAGATCTCGGCCATTTGGACTTCCCCTACTAGATAGGGGACCTAACCGTTCCTAATCAGGTCGACGCCCGGCCCATAGACCAGCGCTGACGGATCGGAGACGGCTCCCGCGCGGCGGGGGTGCGAGTTATACACCACCTCCCCGACATCTGTATGAGATGTTTTAAATAAGAGTTCCCGCCAGCTACGCCCCATGCGCCGTTCGATCGTCATCTTGACCGCGCTCGCCGCCGTGCTGACTGCGTCGTCGTTCCTGGTGCCGATCGCGGACGGTCGGGCGGTCGGGCCGAGCCCGTCCGCGGCCTCGACCCCGGCGGTGGCGGGGTTCACCGTGTCGACCGAGAACCAGTTCGGGTTCACCCAGAACCATTTCGAACCGGGCCTGACTTCGGGCAAGATCTACTTCCACGTGACTGACGCCAGCGGCGATGCCTCGGCCAACATCTCGGTGTACTCGAAGAACACCTCTCGGGACGGGGTCGGCGCCCCGGCCTACCATCTCAATGTCAAGTTTAGCGGTGGGCAGAACAACAGCTACCTCTGGAACAACTTCTACCTGCTACCCGTGAACCTCACCTACGGGGGACTCTGGAACGTCACGGTGACCGCCCCGAAGGGCGGGTTCGCCTGGGCCGACTTCAACGTCTCCACCTACTTCGTCGACGCGCAGATCTCTCCGGGGGCCTCGCTCCCGGCCCACAACCTCTCCCTGTCCTATCTGGCCAGCCGCAGCTCGAACAACGCGGTCTACACGTCCCTCACCCAGCTCACGGTGACGGGCCTATACTACGGGAACGGGGGCAAGCTTCTCGTCATTCCCGGCACCCCGTCGAAGCTGACGACCACGGCGGGCATCGGCTGGTACAACTTCTCCGCCCCGACGGACGCTTCGGGTGACCTCTTCATCACCCTCTACGCCAACGTGACGAGCGCCGGGGTCACGCTGAACCAGACGGCCACCGCGACCGCCGTCATCGGGCACATCGGGACCCCCCAGGTGCTGCTGTCGAGCTGCCCGACCACCTGCTACACCTCGAGCTTCCCGGCGGGCACTCCGGTCTTCGTCTTCATCCACGCCACGATCGCTGGGGCCAGCAACGCTCCCGCGCCTGGGCTCACGGCGGCGATCAAGTTCCAGCGGAACGCGACCTTCGTCTCCCCACCGGGCAACCCCCCGACGACCGTCCTGACGGACCGCCTGGGCGCCGCCTCGTTCTCCTTCATCGCGTCGTCCTCGTCCTTCTCCACGAAGACGAACAACGCGGTCAGTGTCACGGTGAGCGACCTCGCCGACCCGTCCGACACGTCGCAGACCACGAACGCCTCGTTCACGATCTTCAACGTGACGAACACGCCGCATCTCATCGTGGCGTTCTCCCAGTCGGAGTACTACGCGGGCGACTCGGCGTCGTTCACCTGGTCGCTCGGCGCCGTCAACGCCACGGTCCTGAAGGGCTGGAGCGGAGACCACTGGTCGGCCTCCGTGGGCGGGATCGCCCTGGTGGCGGGCTTCGGGACCCTGCCGGCCGCCAGCACGACGGGGACGGTCACCTTCCGCCTCCCGGTCTCGGTGCACGGGACCCTTTCGGTGGGCGTCGTCGCCGTCAACTCGACCGAGTCGATCAACGGGAACGCCGTGGCGGCCGTCGCCCAGCCGTCGATCCTCCTGACGGCGAGCGAGACCACCTACCTTCCGGGGGACACCATCCACTTCTCGATCACTCTCGCGGGCTCGGTCCTCTCGGGGGCGTCGCTCAGCATGACGATCCGTGACGGCTCCGGCGAGTGGATCGCCAACGGGCCCGTGTCGGGGAACTCGATCCAGCTCAACATCCCGACCGCCGCTCCCGCGAACACCTACACGCTCACGGTGTTCGCCGAGAGCGCCTCGTTGGGCTACATCGCGAACGGCACGATCTCGGTCAACGAGGCGAACGGGATCGATCTGATCCTCGGCGTGTCCTCGCCGTCGAACTACGCCGACGGGAGCTACCAACCCGGGCAGTCGGTCACCTTGAACTACCAGTTCCTCGTCCGAGGAACGGCCGCCCCCGCGAACGTCTACCAGATCACCCTCTACCCCTACGCCGCCGCCTCGACCGGTCGGGACACGAGCTCGGTCGGGGTGTCGTCGAGCTCGGGGAGCTTCTCCTACACGGTGCCGTCCGACTCACCGAGCGGACCGTTGCTCATCTACGCCTTCGCGAGCATCGGGGGATCGAGTTGCGTCACGAACTGTCGGGCCGTGACCTACCTCTCGATCGACGTGAACCGCAACCCCGCTCCGCTCGCCTACCAGTTCGGGAACTCGGGGTTCACGGCCGGCTCGCTCGTGCTCCTGGTGCTCATCATCCTGGTGGCCCTCGTCATGATCTGGATGTGGCGCCGCGGCGGGCGCCCGATGATGATGAAGCCCGAGAGCGGCTCGACCTCGCCGGGATCCCACAGCGGCTCCTCGATGTCGGGGAGCGGCTCCGGCGGGTCGACGACCCCGGGCGGCGAAGCGTCGAAGTAGGGTCCCCCCGGACCGATCGAGCGCCGGGGGACACGCTCCCCCGGCGCCGTCAGACGTTACGCCGAGGCGGGGTCGAAGCGCCCCGAGCCTTCGGACGCTCCCGACCGCCTCGGCAGCGTCCAGGCCGCCGAAATCGAAGATCCCCATCACCTCGTCCACCCCGACCGAGGCGAATCGGGTGAGCCGTTCGGCGACCTCGTCCGGTGGGCCGAAGAGGGCGAACCCCGCCGCCTCGATCGTCCGGGCGTCCTTCTGGGCGGGATCGCGGGCGACCTTTTCCACGTAGTGCGTGCTTTGCGTGGCGAGGCGGGCATCCAGGTAGCGCTGGAGCGCCTCCCGCGCCCGTTTAGGGCGAGGTCCCGCATAGACGTGGACCGCCACCGAAACGTGGCCGCGGACCCCCGGGGCCAAGGCCGCGCGGTATTCCGCGATCTCCTCCGAGAGCTCCGTAAGGTCGCCCACGGTCGCGTAGGGGATGAGGGCGACCCCGGCCCCCCGCCGAGCGACATATGGCAGCGCCTCCCGACGCTGGACCGCGATCCAGATCGGGGGATGGGGCGTCTGGAGAGGTCGGACGTTCAGTCGGACCGCCGGGGTCCTCGAGGGGTCGACCGAGACCTTCTCCCCCCGAAACGCGGCGAGCAGGGTCGCGTACCCGCGGTCGAAGCGGGCACGCTTCTCCTCCGCGGAGAGGCCGAACGCCTCGAGCTCGATGGGCAGGTAGCCGCTCCCCACCCCGAGATCGAGACGGCCCGAGGTCAGCCGATCGAGGAGCGCGAGCTCCTCGGCGACCCCGACCGGGTCGTGGAACGGCAGGACGGTGACCATCGTGCCGAGCCGCAGCCGACGGGTCCGCTGGCCGAGCGCCGAGAGGACGAGGGCGGGGGAGGGGCAGAGGCCTCCGGGGTGGAAGTGGTGTTCGGCGATCCAGAGACGGGATAGCCCCGCCGCCTCGCAGGCGTCCCCGAGCTCGAGGAGCTCCTGCAGACGGTCCCGCCCCTCGCCGAGCCCGGGAGGGTAACCGTCCACGACGCTGAAGGCGCTCAGCTCCACGGGCGCCGTCGTCCCCCGCCCGCGTATAATCCAATTGGAGGGCGAGGGCCCAGGGTGGGTGAGGTCGCCCCAACGGTATAATCGGGGTTCGGTTGGATCCTCGAATGGAACTTCGGGGTCGCCCCCTTCGCGGGGGACGGGCCGAGGGGATCGTCCGGCTCGGTCCCGCCCACGGGGATGCCGTCCGCCGCTCGATCCTCGCCCTCCGGACCTTGTCGGAGTTTCCGGTCCCCGGAGACGTGGTCTCTCCCGCGGCCCTCGTGAGCGAGCGGTCGGGGAACCGGCGACGGGGGTGGGCCTGCCCGGTGGTCTCGGGGATCCCGATCGACAGCCTTCGACCCGGGGATCGGGTCCGGGTGGATGGGGATCGCGGGGTCCTCGAACTGCCGGGGGTCCGGGAGGTACCCGTCGTCACCGCCTTCCTGCAACGGCCGGATCGGAGGATCCTGCTCCTGCGGAGATCGCGGCGGGTCGGAAGCTTTCAGGGACGATGGTCGGCCGTCTCGGGGACGCTGGAGTCGGGCTCCGTCCTTTCCAACGCGTTTCGGGAGATCCAGGAAGAGACCGGGATCGGTCCGGAAGACCTTCGCCTCGCCTCGAGGGGACACGTCGTGCGCGTTCGCGACGGACCCCGTCTCTACTCAGTCCACCCTCTCCGGTTCCTCACCCGAGCCGGCCGGATCCGCCTGAACTGGGAGAACATCCGGTCGGCCTGGGTCGGGCCGAGCGGGATCGCTCGCCAGCCGAGCGTGCCGGCCCTGTATGCCGCCTGGGCGAGCGTGCGTCCCACGCCCGGTCAGCCCGCCGCCCCCGGGTCCGTTGGGGAGAAACCGTAAGTCGGGGTTCCCGATGTTCGGGCGATGGGCTGGTAGATCAGCGGAAGATCGCCGGTTTTGCAAACCGGAGGCCTCGGGTTCGAATCCCGACCAGTCCATCCCATTCCCGGGGGCATCCCCCTCAGCAAGAACCTGTGCTCCAGCCGCGATGGGAGAAAGATGGGGGTTCGAGGCAAGGCGCCCGACGTATCCCAATGCGAGTATTCGTCCAGGAGGGATGCCGCCGCGCTTGCGGTAGTCGATTATCCTTGCTACGGCCAGCCGGGCCATCATGGGTTTCACTATGAGACCTCACCTTCAACGGACACATCGCGCTTGGGGGAGATGCCATGTGATGGCCCATCGACCAAATCCCGTGACTCGGAGTGCCCCGGACAGTCGACGCCCAAGCCTACATTCGCCACCAAGGGGGTGGCGGCTCTGACCCCCATCTCCTTCGCGGGTCGGATGGTGCCGCATACGTCGTCGAATTCCAGGGGAACCCTCAGGAAGGCTGTCCTTCAGGTGCTCGGATTCTCGCGAACGAGTTCGTCTATTCGTGCGTCGGAGCTGCGATAGGTGTGCGCTGACAGGACATCCGACCGGCTGAACTGACACGAGATATGACCTGCCCCGGGAGGGGTCAGTTTGGTCAAGGAAGATATTCGCCTCCGACAACAGGTCGTTCGCCAGCACCTCGAGCGAGGGACACGGACCGCAGACCTCTGCCGAGTCTTCGGGATCTCCGAGAGTACCCTTCGTCGTTGGTGTCGAAAGTACAAGGAGGAAGGCGCCGAGGGGCTCCGGGACGACTCTCGACGCCGACACCACAGCCCCAACCGGGTAGGCATTCACCTCTCTGGTCGCACTGAAGGTGCGCCGAATGTTGGGTAGCCCTTTCCCTCCAGTGCGTCC
Organism: Thermoplasmata archaeon; assembly: GCA_035946105.1. Lineage (GTDB taxonomy): Archaea > Thermoplasmatota > Thermoplasmata > Lutacidiplasmatales > UBA184 > Lutacidiplasma. The sequence goes on from DASYZN010000270.1 coordinate 8,054, forward strand.
CGGATCACCTTACAAAGTTGATTCCCCGCGGCCGGCACGTCCGGTACGCGGTCATCAATCGTTCCCTGACCCATGCACCCCTCCACGATCGCCGCCCTCCGCTAGTCTTGGGGTAGAGCACTTCTTGGCGAATGTGGTTCTCCGCTAGAGCGTTCTGCCGGGACACTTCGGACTTGCGCACGAAGGTGAACACTATCTCCCGTTTCGACCAGAGTTCCTTCGAGATCCGGGCCGCATCGGAATCCCTCCATGGGTGGAGCACCTGGTGCGCGAGCGCTCGTCGCGCGCTCGGAAAGGTCCGCCGCCTTTCCCTCCGTGAGGCGTTGCGATGGGCCTCGGTCCACAGCACCGTCTCTCGAAGCAGCCCTCGCAATCGGTTGGCGAACTCCAGGAATTCGTGGGGGGGATGTCCCGGTCCGGTCAGCTTCGCCTCGACAACCTTCAGGAGCGGACGGGGCTCCACCCGATGGAGCACCTCACCCCGCTCGATCCAACGATTGATGTGCAGGAGATCGAGTTGCATGTCGGCGGTGGTCACGCAGTTGTAAGGATCCCACCCATCGCGCACCAACGTTCCCTCGAACCCCTCCAGAACCTCTCGCACCACTTCCCGTCCTCGCGTCGGTGCGATGCGGTACACGACGCCCGTGAGGTGAACGAAGACCCACATCCAGCTGTTGGCGCCCTTGAACCGGAAGCTCGTCTCGTCGGCGTGAACCAGCGGCATCTGGCGGACCTGCGCCTTCAACGACTCGTAGAGCGGCCCCAGCACCTACGCCGCCCAGCCCTCCATCTTCAGAATCGCCGCGGAGCTCAATCGGGTCCCATGCGCCTCTTTCATGCAGTCCGCGACCTTCGCCACACTGAGCCCGAGCATGCGGTACTGGACGACCCGAGAGATCAGACCGAAACCCTACTGCTGGTTTGGGGGGAACGGATCGGGAGGTTCCACTCGGAGCTTGCAGTTCGGGCAGCGATAGCGAGGGATCTCCACATCGAATATGAGAGGCTCGGGGGGAGGGAGGTCCGTGATGGTTCGCTTGCGGATCTCGAAGGGATTCCCGAGCTTGGCGTGGCTCTCGGTGCACTCCTCCAACGCGAGTCGTATCGGTGGGGAGTTCGGCACGGGCCGACGGCGAGCACGGCCCGGGTGACCCGGCTGGCCCCCGGCGGGCTTGGGAGTCTCGTCCCGAGTCGGACGTCGATAGAAGACCCGCGACGAGGGAACGCCCCACGTCTCCGCGGTCTTCTGATCGGGCGCGAGGAGGTGAAGGGTGGACTTGTACCGCCGAAGTTCCTCCTTGAGACGGTGGTTCTCCTATCGGAGACGGTCGTTCACCTCCCCGATCTTGTTCGCCTGGCGAAGTCAGCGGAGGAGCTCACGCCGCTCCTCCTGCGAGGGCGGGACGTCCCCCTCGGCACCAGGTTCCAGCGCGTTCTCGAGGAGGAGCGCCTCCATCCCTGCCCTCGCTTCGCGAGGGCGCGGAGGCCCGGAAAGACCTTACGCTCGAGAGGAATCAGGGGTCAACCAGGCACCGGAGTGTGAACATGAAGGTGAATACCTACCATAGCCAGTCACACATTCGTCGAAACGATTCCCTCATCCAAAATCGTGACCGTTGCGAGAAACGGAACCCCTCTTCCGAAAGGGTTTCCCGAACCCCCAAACGATGACCAGACTACGTAATCTCCCGCAGGCACGATCACCGACATCCCACCTGAGTTCATCGCTGGCGTAGTTCTTGCGATTACGTTACCTCCAGGTGGCGAGCCAGGGAGCTCTAGGTAGACCGCGCAAGCCTCGCGACTGGCCGATATGTTCACCTCGCACCGGACGAGAAGGATCGACTGAGAACCTGCAGATCCCGGAACCGTAACGTTACCTGAAAACGTGGCACCCAAAGTGTTATTCCCACGGCTAACCGACCCAGTGTAAAGCACTCGAGCGCCCCCATCATTCGTGCCCCTGGGCGAGTAATGACCCAGGTAGAGAAGCCCAGTAACTCCAATGAGCACTCCGATAATGAATGAGGCCACCAAGAAAAAGAAGTCTCGGGACCTCCGTTTCGAACTGCCCACGGTCTGCGGTGCCGCCATCGTCTCCCGGCCTCCCCCTCACATGTTGAACTGGTACGTCACGCCGGACGTGGGGGGGGTCCCCGGGTGGTACATGTCTCTGAAGAAGTGGCTCTGAGACTGATTGAAGTCATATCGAGTACCCGGGAAGGGGGGAGTGGTGGGACCGGGGCTCGTGTAGAACTGAGAAACCACGTTCTGGTAGGTATAGTTGAAGAGAATTCCCGTTACACCGGTGAATCCGGATGGGAAACCGAAGGCATCCACGGAGAGCTTAGCGAAGCGATTATCGTAGACCCCAACATTGGTGGTATAGGGTGGGACGTTGTTGAGGATTACACCGATAGGATTGTTCGTCGGTGGATTGTGACTATTGGGTACCAGGGACACGAGTACGTTCTCGAAATAGTTCGAGTCTGCCCACTCGACGATCTGGACGCCGATGCCGTAGACATTTGTTGCGAAAATCTCCTCAAAGGTGTTGTCGGTAACGACTGCTGAGGAGGACCCTTGGAGACTCAGCCCAACAGCACCCGATCCATCAGTATTCTGGAGGATATTGTCAAACTGAAACCGGAATCGATTCAGTGCAGCGTTGTTCTTCAGGACCGCCTCAAATGGTGTCCCTATAGTCTGAGTTAGGATCGCGCAACCATAAGGCGCGTTCTTGATGAATACATCAATCTCAGATCGCTGGGGTGAGATGAGGGTGAGGCATTGGGATCCGTTCACGCTGTTCCCGTCAAGGATTAGGCCCTTTATCTTGCCGCGATAGTACGCGAGGTTGTTCGGGGTCGCGAAGGGGTATTGGAGGCCTCCGTTATTGACGATGGTAGCTCCGTCGCTGATTACCGCGACGTGGCTCAGAAAAAGCAGTTGAGACGTGATCCCGTAGGGGTAGGCGTCGCCGTAGTTTATGAGATAGACGGACTTCGTGCTTCCAGCGGCCGCCGCTACGTTGATGGCTTCTTGAACGCCCGAGGTGCTGGTCCCCGGGGTGTCCGGTCCAAAGTCTGCACCGTAGTTCTCCACGCCGCAAGTTGCAAACCCAATCGGTGAGACGGTAAGTACAGGCTTCCCCAGCAGGGATGCCCACTCGGGAGCTGGGCCACTCATCGCGGCAACTGCACAGGCGTAAACTGCGATGGGTGTCGGTGACGTGACTGGGGCATTCAGGGTGCCGTAGACCGTATTCGACCCGGTGGAACCGAAGGATTGCACGAAGCAACCGATGGCAATGCTCGTCGAGGTTGAGGCATTTCCGGGAGTCGTGTATCCCGGAGTTGAGCCTTGAACTGAGCTACGCGACGAACCTGACCATGTGGCGCCGGCCCCGTTGGCAGTTACCCCCACCGCTAGAACGAAAAGATCGAAGGTCGAAGTCGAGCTGGCGCCATCGTGCACGGTCGCTGGTCCGCCACCAACGCTCGAGGATCCTCCGCTTCCGATCGAGCGGAGGCTCGACGAAGCCTGCCCGGTCAGCACAAGGACAAGGAGGCTCGTCGCTGACCCTCCCGAGTTGGAAAAGGTGATGGCGTCGGCTCCTCCCGGGCTGTTATCCGCAACGAAGAGGGCAATATCGGGGGTGCTCCCGTTGTCGAAGTGGTGAGGAGCCGAGAATGTGCTTCCTACGTTATCGCCTATCGTGGATGTGGACGAACTCCATGGAGCATTCTTCGCGACGAAGACCCAAATTGCGGCACCGGCAGGGACCGTTCCAATCGAAAGTGGGCTTCCGGAATTACCCGTCGTGCCGTTCGCGTAATCTCGTCCATAGGTCGAAAATATGGGCACGACTAACAAACTCGACGCCAATATAAGAGACGGACCCCCGCAAGTCCCCCGGGCATTGAACATGGTAGCACCGTCATCCACCTGCCTTGCGTTGCGCGAAGCGTGAACTCTGGCGTGGGTGGCCCCGTGTTGGGTCTTGCGCCTCAAGCGCGACGGAAAGGGTGGCCCCCCCCAACGACGGGTCCGTTTGTGCGCTCCGCCTGACCGGCCTTGTCGCACGTGCAAGAGAGTGTCGAGGCCCTGACCAGACCAATGAGTTTGTCCGCCGTGCTCAGGACTACCTGTCTGAGGGCCTCGGAGGCAGGATGCTGGTCATTGCCCCCTTCCTGGCCTTGTCGAAGTCTGAGGTTGTTGCGCACAGCCCGAGCATGGGGGCGCCAAATGGACTTGCGTATTCGTGCCAGCGCGGGGAGCATCGACCATGCAACCGCTGTTCAAGTTGCGCTGACCGGTCGCGCGCGGTCGGTGAGGCCACAGGCCTTCGTGGAAAATCAAGCCCACTTTCGCACCCGACCAGGAGAATGAAGGCGTAATGGGTGGAAGTGGAGGAGGCGGGAGATACGGCGAGGGAGGGGAGTTAGCCGTAGCCCGGGACCCCCCCTCACCACCCGTCAGGGGGCGTGGGTCTTGGTGAGGAGGCGTCGCCAACTCGCCCCCGTCTGGCCGCCACAACGGGCGGGTCTTGGTGAGGGGGATGCCCCTCCATCCCATTCCCCCGAGGGTTCGCCCGACCCGTTCCAACGCCGGGGACGGCCCGCCCGGCCCTGCGCAAGCCGATCCCGGTCGTGGCGACGACCTTCTTCCCCTAGAAGGGGCCGCCCCGTCAAGCGGCGGGGGTCGGGCGATCCCTGCCGCGGGAGGATGCGGGGGATCCCGGCCGGGGTCCAATCGAGTATGAGCCGAGTATTCCCGCCGGCGATTTATAGGGCGAGACGCCCCCAAGGCGCCTCGATGCCGGTGCTCAGGGAGTCCGCCTCGGATCGGGTTCGGGCCACACGTGCCTTCCCGACGGGTGCGGCCCCCGGTCCGGCGGCTTCCCGGAAGGTCCGCTTCCCCGGCCGTCCGGGAGGCCAATTTTTTTCGATCCTGCTCTCGCTCGGGTTCGCCCTCTTCTTCGCGCTCTCGGGGATCGCGATCGGTTCGAGCCTCCACGGCCCGCTCGGGAGTGCCCCAACCCCCACGTTCGGGACGGCGTTTCTGAGGGACGTCAGCGGGGTGGGCACCCCTTCTCCCGCCTCGACCCCATCGGCGCCGCAGGGAGCGCAACCGCTCGTGATGGCCCAGCCTACGTCGACTCCGTTCAGCCCAGGGCTCAATGCCTCGACCTCCGTCGCCATGGCGTTCGATAGCGCCGACGGCTACCTCCTCGCGGTCGCCCAGAACCTCTCCTCCACCGGCCTCCCCTCCGGCCCCATGCAGTCGTGGAGCTTCGACGGGCACACCTGGTCGCGCCTGGCGACCGTGGGGGCCCCGACGGGCCGGCTCTCCACCTCCCTCGCCTACGATCCGACCCTGGGCGCCGTCGTCCTCTTCGGGGGTCTCGGCCCGGTCGGGTTCCTCTCGGACACCTGGCTCTACGAGGCCGGGGCCTGGACGAATGTCTCGTTGACGGCGGGAGCCCCCCCGGCGATGGCCGGTGCGGGCTTCGCCTACGATGCCGCCGACCATGCCGACCTCCTCTACGGAGGGGTCGGAGCGAACGGGACGAACTTCACTTTGAACAGCTCTTCCGGGCTCCTCCTGACGCCGACCTGGCTCTTCTCGGCCGGGCATTGGACGACGGTGACCCAGGCCGCCGCTTCGGCGCCGGCCGCCCGAGGCGCCCTCGCCTACGACCCCTCGGCCAAGGCGGTCGTGGCGTTCGGGGGCGTCTGGAACGCCTCCCGATGCGCCCTCTCCGACGCCACCTACCGGTTCTCGGGCGGCTCGTGGAGTCCCCTCAACCTCTCCCCGTCGGCCTCCCCGATCGCCCGGGCGGGCGCCGGCTTCCTCTGGGACTCGGCCAGCGCCTCGCTCGTCCTCTACGGAGGGACCACCTGCCAGGGGTTCCTTTCGGACTCCTACAGCTTCTCGAGCGGGCGCTGGACGAACGTCTCCGGGCTCAGCGGCCCGTCGGCGCGCAGTGAGTTCGTGTCCGCCCTCGATCCCTCGACCGGGTCGACCGTCGTCTTCGGCGGCCTCAACGCCACCGGGCCGCTCGGCGACACCTGGAGCTACACGTCCGGGCAATGGACCTACCTGGGCCCGAAGCTCCAGTTCACCGTCTGGAACTCGGGGGGCTTCGCCGTCGCCCCCTCGGTCCCGCCGGTCACCGACACCGGGCTCCCGATCACGGTGGCCACCGTGGGCGCCCTCCCGATCGGGGCGACGGCCTACACCTACCTCGGACTCCCGACCGGCTGCTTGAGCTTCAACGGCGCCCGGTTCAACTGCACCGCGAACCTTGGGGGATCGTTCCGGGTCGGGCTCACCGTGATCTCCTCGGCCGGCGAGGCGCACGCCCCCCCGAGCTCGGTGGAGGTGAATGCCGCCCCGAACCTCGTCTCCCTCTCGTTCTCCCGGATGGTGACCGAGCCGGGGATCGCGGAGGTCGCGAGCGCCTACGTCGTCGGGGGGACCCCGCCGCTCTCCTACGCCTTCACGGGGCTGCCGCCGGGATGCCTCGCCAGCGGATCGAGCTCCTTTACGTGCGTGCCGACGGCGGCCGGTAGCTACGACGTCGTGGCGACGGTCTCCGACGCGCTCGGCGTGGTCTCGAGCCAATCGGCCTCGCTCCTCGTCAACTCCCATCCGATCGTCTCCCTCGCCCAGTTCTCCCCCGAGGTCATCGACGTCGGGATGACGACCCATCTCGTCGCCGCGGGCTCGGGCGGTCTGGGCGCCCTCTCCCTCGGCTTCTCCGGCTTGCCGCCGGGTTGCGCCAGCCAGAACGTCGGGGACCTCGCCTGCTCGCCGCGCGCCTCCGGCGACTTCAGCGTCGTCGTCACGGCGACCGACTCCGCCGGCTTCCTCGCGACCCGGACCACCTCGCTGACGGTCCATCCGGCGCTCTCGTTGGACCGCTTCTCCGTCTCGACCCCCGGGATCGTGCTCGGCGGGAGCGTCTCTTTCCAACTCGAGCTCTCCGGCGGCACCGCGCCGTACTCCGTGGCCTACTCGGGCCTACCCGTCGGTTGCGCCGACTCGAACGCGACCGTGCTCACCTGCGCTCCGGGGGTCGTCGGCTCGTTCACCGTCGGGGTGAGCGTGCAGGACGCCGTCGGCGAGGTCGCGACGGCCTCCGCCTCTCTGCAGGTCGATCGGGCGCCGTCCCCCCCCGTCACGAATCCGAATCCCGGCGGCGGGCACCCCAGCCCCGGCGGCGGGTTCTCGACCGGGCTGTTCGCTCAGGTGTTCGTTTCCATGCTCGCCCTCGCCTCCGTCGCCACGATCGGGGGCCTCTACGCCGAGGTCCGCCGCCGCCAGGGCGCCGAGGGAAGGGACCTCGTCGCCGCGCTCTACCGGGACGCGGATCGGCTGGCCGCCGAGGGGGTCGAGGCGCCGTTCGACCGGCCCGGGCCTCCCGGAGGAGGGACGGGGTAGGTGACGCGATGGGACCCGGGGGCGCAGGGGCATATGGCGGGGGGGCTCCTTGGCATCCGAGGGATCCTCGGTGAGTTCGCTCGACTTCATCCTGGGGCTCGCCTCGGGCCTCGGGGCCGCGGTCGGCCTGGCCATCGTGGTATGGTTCCTCTTCCTTCGGGAGCCCGCCGATCGATCCCCCTCCGATCCCCCCGCCGGGATGTTCCCCGAGGAGCCGATGGCCGCCTCGGTTGATCGCGCCGTGACGCCGCTCCCGAGATTCCCTTCGGAGC
>DASYZN010000271.1:0-4679 GCA_035946105.1 Thermoplasmata archaeon
TCATGCTCGACGGGTTCCAGGCGGGACTCACCTGGCGGCTCGTGCTCCAACGGCGCGAGGCCCTTCGTCGAGCGTTCCGGGGATTCGATCCGGTCCGGGTCGCCCGGTTCGGGACGCCCGAGATCGCCCGCCTCCTGAGCGACCCGACGATCATTCGCTCTCGGGCCAAGATCACCTCGACGATCCGGGGGGCGCGCGCCTACCTCGATCTCGAGGCGGCGGGGACCCGGTTCGGCCCGTTCGTCTGGGACCTCGTGGGCGGCGTCCCGTCGCAGTCGCGCGGTCCGATCCCCGCCCAGACCCCGTTGTCGTCCCGGATCTCCGATGCCCTGAAATCGAAGGGATTCAGCTTCGTCGGACCGACCATCGTCTACGCCTGGATGCAGGCGAACGGGATGGTGAACGACCATGCCGCCAATTGCTTCCGGCGATCGGCCGTGGCCCGGATGGCCCGGGGGTTCTCCGCCGTCTGATCGGCCTCGACGTCGCCGGTGCGCGAACGGGACCGCCCTAGTCTGGGACCGCCCGATCCCGTAGGGCCCGCCCCGACCTAGCGCCCGCGCCGATCCAGGGCGTTCACCGGAAAGGGGTATCCCCTCGAGCGAGGTCGCGTCGTCCCGCCCCACGTTCGGGGGCAGGTCGTGGAGGATCCGCATGCAGGGGCCGAACGCCGAGTCGTATCCCCGGGTGCGGGAGTACCGGATCTCCCTCGACGTCAATCATGAGACGCTCTGGTTCGCCGGGACCGTCGAGGTCGTCCTCGAGGCCGCCGAGCGACGGCTCCGGCTGAACTCGGTCGGCTTAGAGATCCATCCGGTCTCCGATCGGGTCCGGGTGACCGCCCATCCCGAGCTCGAGGAGGTCTGGCTCGACTCGCCCCAGCCCCTGGGCTCGTTCGAGGTGCGGTTCCGGGGCCGGGCCGCCGAGCGGGGACTCACCGGCTTCTATCGCTCCCGCTTCGGGGACGGCCACATCCTGACGACCCAGTGCGCGGCGACGGGGACCCGCCGCCTCTTCCCCTGCGTCGATCGACCGGACCGGAAGGCGGTCGTCCGACTGCGCCTCACGATCGATGCCGACCTCGAGGCGATCTTCAACACGGTCCCCTCGTCGGAGACCCTCGAGGACGGTCGGCTCGTCATCGAGTTCCAGCCGACCCCCCCGATGGCGACCTACCTCACCTACCTCGCCGTCGGCCGGTTCGACTGGTTCCGGGGGCCCACGGAGCGGGCCCGGGTCGCCGCGGCCGCGCCCCCCGGCCGCGGGGCCTCCGGGCGCTACGCCGTCGAACGCTCCCGCGCCATCCTCGCCGCGTTCGAGGAGTACTTCGGCATCCCCTATCCCCTCCCGAAGCTCGACCTCGTCGCGGTGCCTGAGTTCGCCTACGGGGCGATGGAGAACTGGGGGGCGATCAGCTTCCGGGAGATGCGGCTCCTCGTCGACGAGTCCACGAGTGTCTTCCAGCGCCGGCAGACGCTCTCGACGATCGCCCACGAGATCGCCCACCAGTGGTTCGGCAACCTCGTCACCATGGCCTGGTGGTCCGACATCTGGCTCAACGAGAGCTTCGCCACCCTGATGGAGGAGAAGGTCGTCGAGCAGCTCTACCCCGAGGAGGGACCGCTCGAGGACCTCCTCATCGAATGGTTCTCCCCGGCGCTCGCCGGCGACTCGCTCCCGGTGACGCACCCCGTGAGCGTTCCCGTCGAGCGGCCGGAGGCGATCGACGAGCTGTTCGACGTGATCAGCTACGGCAAGGGATCGGCGGTCCTTCGGATGGTCGAGGGCTACCTCGGCGCCGACCGGTTCCGGCGGGGCGTCTCCCGCTACCTCACGAGCCACGCCTACGGGAACGCGACCTCCGACGACCTCTGGAACAGCCTGGAAGCGGCGGCCGATCGGCCGGTGCGGTCCCTCCTGACCGCGTGGATCGCCCGACCCGGCGTCCCGTTCCTGACGGCCCGGCTCGAGGGCGGGCGGGTCCGATGGATCCAGCGGCGGTTCTCCCTCGACGGCCGCCACGTCGCCGAGCGGTGGCCGATCCCGCTCGGGATCGGGACCCGCGACGGCGTCCGCCACGAGCTCATCGAGGCCGAGCAGGGGACGCTCGAGATCCCCCGGGTCGGAGCGGTCCATCTCAACCCGGGGGCCTTAGGATTCTACCGGGTCCTCTACGATAGCCCGCTCTACGATCGCCTCTTCGAGGGCTTCGATCACCTCTCGGCGATCGACCGGTGGATCCTGCTCGTCGACGGGAGCGCCTTCCTCCTCTCCGGGGACCTCCTGCCCGACGCCTATCTTCGCCTGGTCGATGCCGCCGGCCGATCGCCGGCGCCGCTGCTGGTGCACGAACTCGCGAACCAGCTCTCCTCCTCGAGCCCCGGTCGCCATCCGACCCCCCTGGGGGCGCTCCTCGGGGAGCGGGCGGTGTTCCGAGACGCGGCGAGGGCCGCGCTCCGGGGCCATCTCGACCGCTTCGGCCTCGACCCCGTCCCAAGCGAACCGGACGACGCCGCGCTCCTGAGGGGCCGGGTCGCGAGCACGCTCGTGCCCTTGGACCCCGAGGTCGCGGAGCGGCTCTCGGGCCGGTTCGGGGAGTTCGACCGGGCGCCCCCGGACCTCCGATGGCCGATCGCCTTCGCCTACGCCCGATCCGGTGCCGAGCGGGAGTTCGAGGGCCTCCTCGCGGCCCTCGATCGCCCCCAGAGCGAGGGGAGCGCGCTCGCCCTCGAGCGCGCCCTCGTCTGGTTCCCGGACCCAGGTCTCGTCGAGCGGGCCCTCGGGCTCGCCCTCACCCCGAAGGTGAACCGGGCCCATCTCTCCAACGTGGTCCGGGAGGCGGCGTACAATCCCCACGGCCGCGCCGTGACCTGGGCGTGGATCAACGGCAATCTCCGGGGGGCGGAGGCCGACTACAAGGGGACCGGGATCTTCGCGAACGTCCTCGAGCAGGCGATGCCGTTCGCCGGACTCGGCCGCTCCGCCGAGGTCCGACAGGAGCTCGCCCGACGGCCGTTCGTCGATGCGGAGCGGGCCACCCAGAAGGGCCTCGTCCTCCTCGACCTCTACGAGCGGCTCTTGCGCGCGTTCTCCTGAGCCGCCCCGACCGGGCCCGCCGCCGGCCTCCGCCAGGTCCCGTCGGCCGTCGACCAGATGTACCAGGTGCCGTGCGCCTGGCTCAGCCGGGCCCCGTCCCCGTCGACCAGGTTCCCCTCGACGAACGCGAGATGCCGGCCCCGCCGGACGACCTCGCCGCGGGCCCTGAGGGTCTGGCCTTCCCGAGCCGGCCGAAGGAACTCGACGTAGAGCGAGGTCGTGGCGGTCGTCTCGTCCGGGTCCAGGGTCGTGACGACCGCGCCCCCCATCGCCGTGTCGAGGATCGTGGCGTACACCCCCCCGTGGACGACCTCGTTGATGTTGAGATGCCGCGCCTCGACCCGGCCGGAGACGACGCAGGCGCCGTCGCGGGTCTGGGCCGGGTCGATGGAGAAGCCGACCTCCTGGTGGAATCCCCCGATCCCCCGGGTCCATCCGGCCGGCGGACGGACCGGTTTCGGCGCCGGATCGCCCGAGGCCCTCGGCACGTCGGCTTCGAGCGCGCAACGGCCATAAGCGCTCCCACCCGTTCGGGCGAACGGACGGGGACCCGTGGACCGCCGACGGAGCGGGCAGGCGACCTACGTCGCCCCGCCGAACATCGCGCTGATCAAGTACTGGGGGGTCCGGGACGTCGGCCTCGTCCTCCCGAACAACGACTCGTTCTCGGTCACCCTGGACCGCTTCTTCAGCCGGACCCGCGTCCGATTCGGTCCGGCCCAGGGGCCGGACGCGTTCCGGCTGAACGGCCGGGTCGAACGGGGGGACCGTCGCCGCGCCGTCGTCCGGATGCTCGACGAGGTCCGCGCCCGGTCGGGGATCGACGCCGGGGCGTCGGTCACGTCGAGGAACAACTTCCCGACGGCGAGCGGGCTCGCGAGCAGCGCGAGCGGCTTCGCCGCCCTCGCCGGGGCCTCGGCGGCCGCGGCGCGCCTCCCCACGGACGGCCGGTCGATCTCCCGGCTCGCCCGCCTCGGGTCGGGCAGCGCCTGCCGGTCGGTCTTCGGCGGCTTCGTCGAGTGGAAGGCGGGCCATCGGGCCGACGGGCGCGACTGCTTCGCCCGACCGAGGTTCCCGGCGGGCCACTGGCCCGGGCTCGTCGACTTGGTCGGCCTCGTCGAGGACGCGCCGGTGAAGTCGGTCCGGTCCGCGGTGGCGATGCAATCGACCGTCGCGACCTCGCCCGGCTATCCCGATCGCCTCCGGGAGATCCCGGGCCGCCTGCGGCGGCTCCTCCGGGCGCTCCGGGAGCGGGACGAGGCCGAGTTCTTCACGGTCGTCATCGAGGAGTGCGATAGCTTCCGATCGGTGTGCGAGTCGACCCGGCCGTCGCTCGACTACCTCACGCCGCCGTCCCGACGGATCCTGGCCGAGGTCCGCGAGGCGAACCGCGAGGCCGGCACGCCGATCGCGGCCTACACGCACGACGCGGGCGCCCACGTCCACGTCTTCACGACGGGGCCGAACGTCCGGGCCCTCGCCCGTCGCCTCCGACGGGTGCCCCGCGTCGCCCGGTGGATCAGCGTGAGGCCCGGGCCCGGCGGCCGCTTCGTCGGCGGGCCGTCCGGGCGCCGCGCTTCGCG
>DASYZN010000272.1:0-3720 GCA_035946105.1 Thermoplasmata archaeon
CCGGCAGGGGCGGGTCGGACCCGAGGAGATCCCCCCGAAATCGATCTCCCAGGCCGGGATGGTGGAGGCGCTCGGGGTGACCCAGGGCGCCCTCACCGGCTGCCTATCCCGCCTCGTGGCGGCCGGCATCCTGAGGGTGCAGCGGAGCCACGTCCGGGGGCACGACCGCCGCGTCAAGGTCTACGAGCTCACGTCGAAGGGGGAGGAGCTCGTCCGGGAGCTTCGGCGTCGGACCCCTCCAAGGCCCTCGAACCCGATCGACCCGAGCCGGTCCGGGGCGTTCCCGTCCCACCGGGACTAGCGTTTCCCCCTCGCCCGGGATCGGACTGGGCGACCGATCCCGTCCGTACGGGACCACTGCTCGGGGCGGCTCGGCGCAAAGGGTATCTCCCTCGGGTCGACACGGCGCCCGATGGCCGAGACCGACCTCGACCCGATCCTGATCCAGGTGACGATCCCGCTCCCGATCCCGATGATCTTCGGCGCGCTCACCGAGGCCCGCCAGCTCGCGCTGTGGATGTGCGACGCCGCCGAGGTCGAGCCGCGCCTCGGCGGACCGTTCGCCCTCCATTTCCCCTCGGAAACGGTCCCGTTCGACAGCGACGGCGAGGTGACCCGGATCCAGCCGGACCTCGAGCTCGGCTTCACCTGGGTCCCCCCGCCGCCCTTCGACCCCTCGGGCGCCCCAACCCCGGGCCGCCGCTCCGAGGTCTACTGGAGGCTCCAGGAGTCCCCGGAGGGGATCGACATCACGCTCGAGCACGCCGGGTTCCCCGATACGGAAGCCGGAGGCGAATCGCGATCCTGGCACTTCCGGTTCTGGGAAGAGCGACTGCGCCGCCTCAAAGAGTACCTTCTCAAGGCGGCCTACGGCTGATCGGTGACGACGGGCGCTCGGTCGGGTCGATCTCCTCAACCGGCGTCGGCAGCACCAGGGGCGGCAACGGCCGCCTCGAGCGCCTCCGCCGAAGCCCGAGGAGGCCCATCCCGATCGCGGCGGCCGCGACGATCCCGAGGGAGATCTCCGGGAGCCATCGGACGTACCACGGGGGGCTCGGGCGGACCACGTGGGCCGCGGCGTTCCCCTGGCCCCAGGCGCCGGGCTCCGCCACGAGCGCGGTGACGACCTCGACCCCCGGATTCGGACCGGCCGTGAACCGGACCGTGAGATTGCCCGACGCATCCGACGTCGCGAACGGGACCGAGACCGACCCGCCGGGGGCGCTCGTGAACTCGAGGGTCGTGGGACCGACCGGCCCACCGGACGGGTCCGTCGTCCGGAAGGTGATCGACATCGCCTCGCCGGTGACGAGCGTCGCCGTCGGCGGGGCGGCCCGGACCGTGAGCCGGCGCTCGGGATCCACCGTGATCGAGAGGCTCGCGTTCCCCACGAATCCGGGGACGGTGACCCGCACCGCGATCGCATCGGACGTCGTGCGGGTGAGGTTCGCGGTCCGGAAATCTACCGAGACCGCTCCCGACGCCCCGGTCCTCCACGGCCCGACGGCCTCCTCCCCCCCGAGCGGATCGGAGACCGCGACGGGCACCTCGGAGAGAGGGGTCCCGTTCGTCTCGGCGACGCTAATGTTGATCTCGAGCGGGACGGTCGCGAGGAGCCGCTCGGAGGACGCCGTCGCGCGGACCTCGACGGAGACCGGACCGCCCGACCAGAGCGGGGTCCCGTTCGTTAGCACGGCGACCGAGGTTCCCGTGACGACCTCGCCGGGGGCGATCTGGTCGGACTGGTCCCGGCCCGCCTCGCCCCAGGGGGAGACGCCCGCCCCCTGGAACTCTTCGTGCGCCGCGCCCGGGAACGTCCAGTGGCCGCCGTGGAGCACCCCGATCGCTTCGTAGACGCGAACGAGGTCCGGGACGGTCGTCGTTCCCGAAGCGAAGACGACCTCCGAGAACGTGAGGCCGCCGGACCAGCCGATCGACGGAGTACCGAAATCGAAGGAGTCGTTCGACGCGTTCGAACTGAACGGGAGGCCGTTCACGGTGAGGGACCAGACGGTCCCGGCGCCCGCCACCAGTCGGAAGTCGTAGGCGCCGGAGCCGGTGACCAGGAGCCCCGAACTGTAGGCGAGGTGCAGGGAGCGGTCGGTCGTGTTGTCGAAGACGTCGAAGAAGCCGATCGGCCCGAGCCGATCGCTCTCGAAGATCCCGAAGACGGCGTCGTCGGAGCCGATGACCGCCTCCGCCCCGACCTGGAACGAGGAGCTCGGGGCGAACCCCCCGGCGGGGAACCCCGAGACGTTCGTCTCGACCCCGGTGGCCGGGGCGAGGGTCGGATCGTCCGGCTGGACGAAGAGTCGGCCCTGCCCGGAGACGGCGGCGTCCGGCAGGATCGGTCCGAGCGCCATCGAGAGACGCGCGGGGGCTCCCGGGGGAGGACCCACGCTGGGCGAGGTCGCCCTCGGATCGGCGGCGGGGCCGACCGGGTAGAGCCCCTGGAGGATCAGGCACGTCCCGAGGAGGATCCCGAAGGTGAGAGGAACGGCGGCTCGGGGAGGGCCCCGCGGTCTTCGGGGATCGGTCACGTCGCGGGTCGAAGCCTCGGGCAGACCGACGGGCCGCAGCGCTCGCACGACCCCTCGTCGGCGAGGCGGTAGCTGCCCTCGGGCCGGCTCGGATCGACCGCGACCACCCGAAGGTGGGCTAGGGGCCAGTGGCCGCAGCGGCAACGGCTCGGTGCGAGGCCCAAGCCCGAGGTCCCGAACGGGCGGCCCGGCATATGCCCACGAGAAGTCCCGGCTCCCCGATAAACCCGGCCGGGCGGCGCGGAGTGCCTAAGCGTGCGGGGACTTCGCAGAGCCCTCGGGGCGACCGCTCGCCCGACCTCGGCCGGCCTTCGGGGGGATGAGGGGGGCGCTCCTCGGCGCTCTGCCCCTCAGGTCCGAACCGACTCGGACGGTTCCGGCGGCTCGCCGGGGCGTTCCCGCTACCCGCGCCGCCCGCGCTTCGGCAGCTGGGTATTGGAGACCTCGACGGTCTCGGGATCGAAGCCGAGGCGGCCGAGCTCATCGCGGATCCTCGTCCGGTGGTCTCCTTGCAGATAGACCTCGCCGTCGACGACGGAGCCGCCCGTGGCGAGCCGGTTCTTCAGGGAGCGGGTGATCTCCTCGAGGTCGACCCCGGTGGGGAAGCCGGAGATCACGGTCGCCGGCTTGTTGTACCGCCTCGGCTCGGCCCGGACCCGGATGCGGGCGGTCTCTCGGTCGAGGGCGCTCAGGATCTCGTCGAACTCGTTGTTCCCCATGGAAAGTGAGCTAGTCGACCCCCCTCGAGGGGCGTCGAACGAGCGTCGGAGGGGCGAAATCGGCCGGAACGTCCCCTACCGGTTCGACGGGCGCGGGGTCCTCCGGAGCGGGATGCACCGAGCGTTCCAAGCCCTCGGAGGGTTTGAAGGTTCGCCATTCAGGCACGGGACGCGGGCGATGGCATCCGCGACCCCTCCCTCGCCGAGGGTCGGCGGCGTCCCGCCCGCCTAACGATCCCGCCACCGATAGATCGAGAGCGCGATCGAGATGCCGACGAGCGCGGAGACGCCCAGGAGCGCGGCGTCGAACCCCATGGAGATCCCCGAGGAGGGCACGAGCCCCGTCGCCCCCTGGACCAGGAGGGCCGCGTAGGTCGTCGGGAGGAAGCGGGCCGCCGACTGCCAGAGCGGGGGAAGGTAGCTGAGGGGGTAGTAGAGGGGGGCCATCATCCCGAGGAGCG
>DASYZN010000273.1:0-18917 GCA_035946105.1 Thermoplasmata archaeon
CGACGATCAGTGGGCGCCGGAGGCGGCCCGGATCGCAGTGGACGATGACCTCGTTCATCTGCTCGTCGTAGCGGACGTTGATCTCGTAGGTCCGCTCCCCGAGGGCCGGCGAGAGCGTGCCGGAGCGCCGCCGGTCGCGGATCTCGCGAACGAGATCGATCGGGTTCGAGTGGAGGCCGACGAGGTTCCCGTTCACGTAGACCCGGGCCGCCCGCTTGCCCTTCGGCTGGCTCCCCTCCTGGAAGACCTCGGGGCCGATCTCCCGCGTGTTGAGGTCGCGGAGGATCAAGGTGACCTCCTCCTCGTCGGCGCCTTCGGAGACGTCGACGCAGAGGGCGTAGTTCTTGACGAGGCCGCAGTTCTGGCCCTCGGGGGTCTCGTTCGGGCAGAGCCGACCCCACTGGGTCGGATGGAGATCCCGCGCCTCGAAGTGCGGCTGGCTGCGAGTGAGGGGGCTCGTGACCCGTCGCAGATGGGAGATCGCGGACATGTGGCTCGTGCGGTCGAGCACCTGGCTCACACCGGCCCGGCCCCCGACCCAGTTCCCCGTGGCGAGGGCGTGGACCAGCCGCTGGGTCAGAAGATCCGGCCGGATCGCGCTCGCGATCCGAAGGTCCTTCTTCCGGGCGAACGAGCGTTCGAGCTGGTACTTGAGGTCCTTCAGGAGGAGGGTGAAGGCGACGCGGAAGAGGTCCTCCATGAGGTCCCCGGCGAGCTTGAGGCGCTTGTTCGCGTAGTGGTCCTTGTCGTCCTCGCCCCGGACCTTGAGGTGGAGCTCCAGGACGGTCCGCGCCATCCGGGCGAGGTAGAGCGCCTTCTTCAGCCGGTCGGCCTTCGTGTCGCCCAGGTGGGGGAGGAGCGAGCGGTCGAGGATGCCGTCGACCTTCCGCTGGCGGTACTCCTTCGCCTGGCCCGTCGCGAACTTCTTCTCGAGGTAGAGGAGGGCGTCCTCCGTCGTCAGGATCCCCTCGGGGGGGTAGAGCTTCTTCGAGACGCACTCCTCGAGATTGACGTTCAAGAGGTGCTTCATCGTCTGGACGAACGCCTCGTCCAGGGGCAGCAGTTCGCCGAGGACGGCCTGGAAGATCTCCTCGTCGTTCTTCATCCCGAGGGCCTTCATCAGGATGGCGAGCGGGATCTGCCCGGAGGCCGTGGGGACGGAGACCTGCAGGATCCCGTCCTTCTTCTTCTCGACGACGGTGAGGGAGCGGTACCCGCCGCGCTGGCTGAAGACCTTCGCGCTCTCGACCGGGGTGCCGTAGCGTTCGTTGAACTCGGCGAAGATCCGGTTCGGGGCGAGGTCCTCGAGGCTCATCATGACCCGCTCGGTCCCGCCGATGATGGCGTAGCCGCCGGGGTCGAGCGGGTCCTCGAGGTATTCGACGAGCTTCTGGCGGTACTCCTCCGGGGAGAGGGGGACGCCGCTGTCCCGCTCGATGTTCGATTGGGCGAGGTTGCACTGCCGGCTCTTCACCATGATCGGGAGGTCGCCGATGTGGACCTCCTCGGGGGCGCGCTCGACCCCGTTCTCCACGACGGTGACCCTCAGGTAGATCGGGGCCTGGTAGGTCAGGTTGCGGAGGCGAGCCTCCATCGGGGTCAGGGTCGGCTTCGAGCCGACGGGCTCCTTCACGAACGGCTGGCCGACGAAGATCGTCGGCTCCGCGTTCGAGCTGACCTGCCCGGTGCGGGGATCGCGGCGGCGGCCGACGCGAACGAAGATCGAGCTCTTCGTCTTCTGGACGTCCAGGCGGATGATCCCGCGCTCCGTCGAGTCCTCGCTGACCCGCGACTCGTCGACGATCCGCTGCATCCGGGAGTTCGGGTTGTCGTTCGTGGGCAGGAAGTCGTTGAAGCTCGCGAGGTGGTGGTTGACGATCGACCGCTCGCGGAAGAAGGCGTCGACGATCTCTCGCATCGCGGTCTACTCCCCCACGGACTGGACGAGGACCCGGTAGGCGATCGCCTCCCCGGCGGTCGCGCTCGGCCGGCGGATCCGAATAAGGCGGCCTTGGAGCGGCTCATGGGCCTCTCGGGCCGAGACGAACTTGGGATCGGTCTTGAGGCCGGGATCGGTCATCAGGACCTTCGGCAGACGCTCGATCGAGGTGCCGAGGCGTTGGAGGGTCTCGAGGCTCTCGGATTCGCTCAGGAGCTCGTGCGGCGGGACCAGCAGATGGGCGGTGAACGGGCGGGCGGGTTTCGCGGCGGCGGCCGCCGCCTTGGCGGCCTTCTTCGAGACGCGTCGCGTGGGGCTCATCGGACCTCGGGGGGGACGGTACGGGCCCGGGGGGAATTCCGGGGAACCGACCCCGTGAGGACGGCGCCCGTTCGAACCCCCGACCATCTGGTTAAAAGCCAGATGCTCTTTGCAGCGCCGGTCGAGGGGCCGACCGACCTACCTGCCTGAGCTACGGGCCCGCCCCAGTTCCCGGGCGTTCCGACGAGGGAATCGTATTTCAGGTTTCGCGTTCGGATGCTCACTGAAGGCTCTCCAGGCGAGAGACGATCGACCAGATCGCCGTGCGACCGTGGGTCGGAAGGTTCGTGTCGTTGGCGAGCTCGTCCAGGACGGAAACCGCGCTCGAGATGCGCACGTCCAACGCGACGCGCGGCCGTTCGAGCTGGGTCTTCGCGCTGAGCGCGCCCCGACGCACGTTGCGCGGGACCGAGGGGTCCTCGGCGAGTTCGTTGAGCGACTCCACGACGCGATCGAACTCGGGGGCCGGGGCGCCCGCCGGGGCCTCCCCCGCCGGGATCGGGAGACCCCCTAGGGGGGCGGAGGACGACGGGCCGCTCACGGGTGGTGGGCCTCCCCGCTCTCCTTGTACGCCGTGACGACGAGCAGCGTCTTCGATTCGCGGATCCCCT
The DNA here is from genome assembly GCA_035946105.1 of Thermoplasmata archaeon. Lineage (GTDB taxonomy): Archaea > Thermoplasmatota > Thermoplasmata > Lutacidiplasmatales > UBA184 > Lutacidiplasma. Next base: position 2,872 of record DASYZN010000273.1, read on the forward strand.
TGACGGCGGGGAGCCGGCGGAGGACGAACTCCTTCAACTCCTCGTAGTGGGGGAAGCGGACCTTGAGGAAGATGTCGGTGTCCCCCGTGACGAGGAAGACGTCCTGGACCTCGGAGAACCGGCTCACCTCGCTCGCGACGTTGTCGGCCTCGGCGGTCTCGACCTTGAGGGCCACCAGCGCCGTGACGCTCTCGTCGCCGTAGATCTTCGTGAAGGCGTTCTCGACGGCGCGGCTCACGGGTTCCTTGCTCTGGGAGCTTCTATCCATGATGTCCTGCCTTCTTGCGAGATGGATTGCGGATGCCCGTGACCCCACGATGCCCGACCGACGCGCTCGCTAGATGGCGGGCGCCGACTCGAACTCCTCTTGGAGGTCGTTGATCACTTGGTCGATGACCGCGGCCGAGGTGGTCGCCCGGTACTCCCGGATCCCCCCGGCTTCGCTCGAGACGCGGGCGACGACCTCGGCGGCCCCGCGGAGGAACTCTACGCTACAAATGATCTCTTCCACGATGGCTCGGCCCCCCCGCGCCGCGGGGTCCGAAAAAGGACCATTATATAGGCTTTCGCTTCGGGAATTTCCCTCGCCCCCCGTTGATCGCTCCGGGACGGAGTTTCCCCGCGCCGCGCGCCCCCCGGGTCGGGACCGCGCCCTCGATCGGTTCCTCGATTCCGCGGACCGGCGCGCGGGGCCCGAAGGCGAAGCTCAAGTGACCCCGAGCCTCCCCGCAAGGGGACGGTCCTCCCCGATGCGTTTGGCGGGAGTGCCGATCACCCTCGGCAGCTATCCCGCCAAGACCACCACGAACCGTCAGTTCGCGGGACGGATCCCGGAGTTCCTCGACCGGATCCACCTCCCCTCGGCCCTAAGCGGGCTCGTCGACCAGCGGCCGGACCGGATCGAGTCGTTCCTCGAGGACGACAATCGGGGGGCCGTGTCCGCGTCGCCGATCGCGGAGCTCGATGGACTCCCGTTCTTCCTCTCCATCAAGGGGATCGGATCGACGATGGATCCGTTCTCGCAGAGCCCGCTCGATGGCCGGGCGGCGGAGCGGCTGACGGACGATCCGGACGTCCGCCGCCGGCTCGCGGAGCCGACCTTCCCCCCGGGCGCCGGGGAGGCGGATCGGTTGGTCACCGGCGAGCGGTGGCTTCGAGGCTCCCCGTACGGCGGCCAGGGGCTCGAGCACGCCTCGATCGCGCTCGGCGTCTCGGAACGGGCGAGTCTCACCTCGCTGAACGGATTCCTCATCGCGCCGGTCGTGAAGATCGCCCATTTCCCCCCGGACCTCCAAGAGCGGATCCGATCCCTGCATTGGTACCGCCGATTCCGCGGGCCGATCGTGCAGGAGCTTCGGCTCGTGCCGTCGAACGTTCGGATCTATTTCCACGCCCGCAACACCCTCGGGACCGACGTACGGCACGTCTTCGAACGGTTCGGCCTCTCCTCCGACGGGGCCGCCCTGGGGTTCGAGACCGCCTTCGTGCGATCCGGGATCGCCCTGCTCACCCTCTTCGCCCGAACCCTGCGCCGCCACCCCACGACCGGGCACTATCTCGGATTCGACTTCCTCGACGTCTGGCTCGACAAGGATGCCGTGCTCGCCCCCAACGGCAGCGCCTATTTCGTCGACCTCGAGGGGATCGAGGAGGTCGAGGTCGAGGCGAGCCGGGTCGCCGAGAAGATCGAGGATCAGGTGTACCGCGGCCTCTACGAGTTCCTCTTCGCCTACGAGCAGATCGAGCAGGAGCGGGCCCGTCGGTTCGGTGGCGAGAGGCCGCGCAAGGCCCATCTCACCGAGGTCGTGGAGGAGGCGCTGCGCGACGAGCCGTTCGTGCGGGTCGCCCGACGCCCGCAAGGGGTCGAGCTGCAGATCCGAAACCCCCTGCTCGACTCCTCGCTTTATACGGCGTTCCCTCTGGTCGATCCGTAGCGATGGCGACCTGCGCCGACACGGCCGCGTTGCTCGAGCAGGTGAACGTCCACTCGGTCACCTCGCGTCCTTCCGCCGACGACCTGGCGGCGCTCCAGAAGTACGAACTGCTCGCCGTGCTCGATCCCGCGGGGCGGACGGCGCTCGATCAGGAGGTCGAGCAACTCGAACAGGCCCGACTCGCCTTGGTGCAGGAGTCGGCCCAGAGGGCCGCGAGCAGTGGGGAGGTCGGCGTCGACACTCGGAAGACCCACTCGATCCTCTTCCACCTTGAGGGGGTCGACGAGCAGCACGCCGCGCTCGAACGTCTCCAGCAGGCGCAGGCGACCCTCCAGAGCCTGGACACCGATCTCCTCCGGCGTCAGCAGGCGTTCGCCCAACTGCTCTCGAAAAAGGCCTTGCGGGACCAGTTGACCCCCTGTAACGGGGACTTCGTCGCCCTGACGACCCAGGGACGCATGGCGCTCCGCGACCTCAACGTGCGACTGTATCGGGTCGGCGACGAACCGTTCGGAACGTACTGGGATCAGGCGAAGTCGGTCGATGCTTCGCTCTGGTCGATCGCCGATCTGAGCGCCCGGCTCGAGCAGCCGCTTTCGGCGGCGCTCCCTGACATTGACCGCGCGTACCTCTGGGCCGTCGGGATCGGAGTCGTCAAGGCCGGGGGCTCCACCGGTCTCGACGGCCAGCTGAGCTCGTTCCTGGACGCCTATCGAGCCCTCGCGCCGCTCTCGGACAACATCGAGAACCGGTTGATGGCCGCCGAGGTCGTCGCGGCGCTGCACTCGCCCCTCGAGCGAACCGTGCCGTGGCTCCAGAGCCTCATGACCGAGGCCATCGACATCGGGGTCGCGGCCGAAGGGGCGCTGGGGGTCGCCGCGATCTTGCTGCTCGGCGAACGGGCCGACGGAACGTTCGCGACGGAGCCGCTCGCCGGGTTCCTCACCGCGACCGCCTCCCTGGAATCGGCCGCCCTGCTCGCCATCGTGAACCGGCCCTATCAGGAGCTGCTCGACAAGTTCCATGCCGTGAAGGCGATCTTCGCGGGCTGGGGGTACTCGGCCTCGGAGGACACCGAGCTCTCCTCCGCCTACCTGACGGCGTCCGATCTCCCGGCGGACTCCCTGACGACGAAGGTCGCGATCTTGGCCCGCGGCCTCTCGGGGTACCTGCAGTTCCCGCTCGTGGGGGCCGCGATCCTGGCGTCCATCCCGGTCCTCGAGGCGAACGAGACCCTCAACCTCCTCGAGAAGGCCTACGAGATCCTGGGTCAGCGCACCGGGCCGATGTCCCAGGCCGAACTGATCTCGCTCGCCATCCGGATGATCCACGGGGTCGACGTCCGCAGCGTCGACGAGCTCGACCCGACCGCCCGGCCGCCGACGACGCCCCCCGGCTTTTCCTACGTCGGCGCCTCGCCGAGGATCTGGATGCCCGTGTTCATCACGCACCACGCCTACTACTCGACGTTCAGCGGGATCGGGGGCCCCCACCCTGGCCATGTGCACTCCTGGGGCGGCGGAGGGTTCGGATGACGGGGCACCGACCGAGGCGCTGGTCGCTCCTCGCGCTCGTTCCGCTCCTCGCCGTGCTCGTCCTGCCGACCGGATCGGCGGCCTATGTGCCGGGGGCCGGTGATAGCTTAAGCTACCGGGAGACGCAGGTCCTCAGCAACGGGATCGGCAACTACACGGGCTACACCGAGAACTCCGACTACAACGGCTCGATCTCGATCACGTCGGTCCTGGCGAACCGGACCGAGTCCGCGACCTATCAGAGCGCCGGCACCTACCGGACGAACACTGGGGTGTCGAGGCCGTGGTCCGAGTCGGGCGCCTTCACCTTCTCCGCAGCCACCTACCACTACGTACAAGGGACGGACAACCAGAGCGGCTACACCGACCCGTACGTCTGGTTCTTGATCGACGACTCGCTCGCCACCGGGGCGTCGTTCTACCTCCTCGACACGGCGATGAAGGTCGTCTCGACCGACGAGCCGTTCGCCCTCGCCTCGAGCCCGACGGGCTACGCCAAGGCGATCTTCGCGGAGGGGAACGGCTCCTACCAGCGGAACGACGCCTACGGAAAGTTCACGGCCGACTATCAGTGGAAGGCCTACTTCGACCCGTCGACGGGCTACGTCCTCGGCTACGTCCTCTCCGAGCAGGACCGCGACGCCGCCGGCGACGGCTTCCAGTGGACCGACACGCTCACGGATTCCCGCACGTCATTCGCCGTGACGTCGGCCCCGGCGCCGCCGCCGTCCTCCGGCGGGAGCTTCGGGGCGGACTTCGTGGTGCTCGCCGCGGTCGCGCTCGTGATCTTGATCGTGGTCGTCGTGATTGCGGTCCTCGTCGCCCGGCGATCGAAGGGCGCGCGAGGGGGGACCACGCTCCCGAGGCACGCCGAGGGGGCCTCCACCGGGGTGCTGCCCACCTACGCGCCCCCGCCCCCGATCCATCTCGCCCCGGGCGACCAGCCGATGGTCCAGCAGGTCGTCTTGCGCGAGACGGTGAAGGTGCCGTGCCGATACTGCGGTACGCTCATCGACTCGACGGCGACGGTGTGCCCGAAGTGCGGGGCCCCCCGGACCTAGGCCGGTCCCGCGCCTTCGGCCCGGAGCCCTGATCGCCCGGGAAGGCGTACATCGTCCCGACGACCGCCATCCCCGCCCGCTCGGCCGCCGCGGACGAGGCCGCGTTCCCCTCGTAGATCTCGGAGACCACCTGCCAGACCCCTTGGACCCGGAGCCAGATCATGCGCGCCTGGAGGAGGTCGGTGCCGATCCCGAGGCCCCGGTATCGGGGGTGGACGAGGAAGGAGTGCCCCCGGCCGTACCGGCCGACGACGCTCGCGAAGCTCACCCCGGCGACCCGGCCGTTGAGCTCACAAACGAAGCCGGTCTCCTCGGCCCTCGGGAGGCTCTGGAACCAGGCCGTGTCGGCGCGGCCGGTGAGTTCGCCCACGAACCGTTCGATCCTCCCAAGGTCGGAGGGCGCCGCGATCCGCACCGGGTGGCGGATCGGCCGTCCCTGGGACCAGTCCCTGAGGTCCGCCGCGAGGATCTCAATCCGCTCGCCCCCGGGGATCCAGGGCGCCTCGGCGTACGTCTCCCGCAGTCCCGCCGCGGCGAGGTAGTGCTCGGCGATCTCCCGGGTCCGGGTGAAGACGGAGGCGACCCCTTCCGAGGGGGAGGAGAGGTAGAGGCTCCGGACGGCTCCCTCGCTCTCGGCGATCTCGACGGAGCCCCCGGTCCGAAGCGCGTCGTCGGCGAAGAGCCCGAGGAACGGATCGAACCATTCCGAGAGCCCGAGCGGACCTAGGCGACGGACCTCGCCCTCCGTGCGGACGGCACGATACGGGATCGGGCCCTCCTGCCGGGCGATCCGGCGGCCCGTGGGGACGGTCCCGATCGGGCCGGCCCCCTCCGCAGGGCCCGTTCCGTTCACGGAGAATTCCGGACGCGGCTCGAACGAGGGGAGGTCCGGCGGAAACCGGCCCGGATCCGCCGGTTCGAGGGCCTCCCAACTCCCCCGATGGATCGCCTCGGCGAGCCGTCGGGCGATGGCCGGCGCCCGCATCGCGCCGAAACCGTTGAACCCGGTGGCCACGAACAGGCCTTCGTTCCCGGGGACGCGACCGACCAGCGGGAACGGATCGGGCGAGGCGACACACCATCCGGCCCAGGCCCGCTCGAGGGTGAGCGATCGGCCCTCCGGGAAGAGCTCGCCGACGAGCCCGGCGATCTTCGAGGCGAAGCCCTCGTCGGCCTCGGCCCTCGTCTCCACCGGATCCGACTCGACGGTCTCCGTGCCGTCCCCGGCGAGGACTCTCCCCTCGGGGGCCGGGCGCACGTAGAGGTCGAGGTCGAGATCGTGCCAGCTCGGAAACTCCCGGGTGAGCGGCGCGGGTCGGAGGACGCACGCCTGGGTCCGGAACGGAGACATCGGCAGCGTGACGCCGATCCGTCGCAGGAGCGATTTCGTCTGGGCGCCGCCCGCGACGACGACCTGGGTCGCCTCGACCCCGCCCCCGGGGGCCTCGAGACTCCATCCCTTCGAAGCGCGTTCGAGCCGGATCTCCCCCTGCCGCGTCCGGATCTCGGCTCCGGCGAGGGCGGCCCTTCGCGCAAAGGAGACCGCCATCTCGCCGGGGGAGAACGTCGCGTCCCGGGGGGTATGGAGCGCCGCGACGAGCTCTTGGGCGGCGGAGCCCGGTACGAGGTCGGCGACCTCGGCCGGATCCAGCCAATGGGACTCCTCCCCGCGTTGGGTCAGCACCGCCTCGACCCGGCGGAGCCAGCGGGCGCCCTCCTCGGACCGGGCGACCCTCACGCCGCCGTTCTCTCGAAAGAGGCCCCGACCTTCGGACTCGGAAAGATCGCGGTAGGCTTCCGCCGATTCCCGGACGAGGGCGAGGTCCCAGGGTCCCCAGCCCTGGTAGCTCAAGAGGCCCGCGCTTCGCCCCGTGGCGCCGGAGGCGAGATGGCCCGCCTCGAGGAGGGTCACCGAGCCGCTTGCCGCCTCGGCGAGATGGTAGGCGAGCGCCGTACCCAGGAGTCCGCCCCCGATGATCGCGATGTCCGCCCGCGCAGGCCGATCCGTCACGGCGTGCCTACGGTCCCACGCCTCGACGGGTCGAGGCCCCCCGGCGATCGGCCCGGTCGACGCCGACCACGGGCCCGCGCATCGCCCCGCACGATTAATAGCCCCGCCCGGGTCGTCGGACGAGGTTCGTCCCATTGGCCGAGGCGGCGCAGCGGACCCGCGTGGAGGTCCGAGTCGAACTGAAGCCCGGGATCTTCGACGCGGAGGCCGATTCGGTCTTCCGGTCGCTTGAGCGCCTGGGTGTCGCCGGGGTCCGCGGCGTTTCGACCGCGCGGCTCTACACCCTCGAGTTCGAGGCGGCCGATCCGGCCGAGGCCACGCGGACCGCCCAGAAGGCCGTGGACCGGCTCCTGGCGAACCCGGTCATCCATCGGGTGACGGTCGCTGCGGCGAGAGGGTGAACCCTTCGTGGCCGCCGACGGCGCCCCACCACCCGAATGGGCCCCCGAGGTCCACGTGGTCGAGCTGCGCGGGCGCTCCGCCCGGGCGCGCTCGGCCCTCTCCGAACGGCTCGGTCTCGGCCTTTCGAACGAGGAGCTCGCGCGGGTCGACCGATGGTACCGCGCGGCCCGGCGCGACCCCACGGATGTCGAGCTCGCCGGGATCGCCCAGAGCTGGAGCGAGCACTGCAGCTACAAGAGCTCGAAATCCTGGCTCCGAAGGGCGTTCCGGGGCCTCGCCTCCGACCGCCGAGTCCTCGGCACGGGCGACGCCGGCGTGATGCGCTTCGATCGGACCCTTGCCTATGCCCTTCGGATCGAGTCCCACAACCACCCCTCGGCCGTCGAACCGTACGGCGGGGCCGCCACGGGGATCGGCGGCATCCTGCGCGATGTGCTCGCGGTCGGGGCGAAGCCGATCGCCTTGGCCGACCCGCTCTTCTTCGGTCCCCTCTCGCAGGGACCCCAGGACGTCCCGGCGGGGATCCACGCCCCCGGCTACCTCTACCACGGGGTCGTCGCCGGCATCCGGGACTACGGCAATCGGGTCGGCGTGCCGACGGTGACGGGGTCGGTCTCCTTCGATCCCGCCTACACGGTGAACCCGCTCGTCAACGTCGGCTGCCTCGGGCTCCTGGAGGCCCGGCGGCTCCGGCCGAATCGCGCCCAGGCCGCAGGGGATCACCTCGTGCTCGTCGGGGGCCTCACGGGCCGGGACGGGGTCGGCGGAGTGGCGTTCGCCTCGCGCGTGCTCACCCAGTCGAGCGGCGAGGCGTCCCGTTCCCACGTGCAGTTGGGGAACCCGATCATGAAGGAGCCCCTGATCCACGCCTGCCTCGAGGCGTATCGGGCGGGCTGGGTCCGCGGCGTGAAGGACCTCGGTGGGGGCGGCCTCGCCACCGCCGCCGGGGAACTCGCCCATGCCGGAGGGTTCGGCCTCTCCTTGCACCTCGACCGGGTCCCGCTTCGGGAGGCGGACCTCGCCCCCTGGGAGATCTGGATCTCCGAGTCCCAGGAGCGGATGCTCCTCGAGGTGCCGCCCGCCTTCGTGGAGAACGTCGTGGCCCTCTTCGCCCGCTACGAGGTGCCGGCGACGGACGTGGGATCGATCCGGTCCGGGGATCGGGAGGAACTTTTGTACCGCGGTCGTCCCGCGGGCGCGCTCTCCCTCTCCTTCCGCGTCGAGCCGATCCTCCTCGAACGCCCCCGCCGCCGCCGCCGGGTCCGTGGGGCCTCGAGCGGATCGCTCAGCCCCGGGGAGGATCTAGCGCGGCTCTTCGAACAGGCCGTCTTGTCGCCGGAGACCTCGTCGAGGGAACCGATCGTCCGGGTCTACGATCACGAGGTCCAGGGTCGGACCGTGGTGAAACCCCTCCACGGCCGCCCCGAATCGCCGAGCGCCGGCGACGCGAGCGTGCTTCGGCCGAACCCCGACCGACCGCGGTCGATCGCGATCACCGTCGCGAGCCAGCCCTGGAGCTGCGCCGCTTCGCCCCGCCACGGCGCGGTATGGACCGTCGAGGAGGCGGCGCGCAACCTCTACGCGGTCGGCGCGCGGCCGGACGCCCTGACCGACTGCCTCAACTTCGGTCGCCCGGACGACCCCCGCGTGATGGACGATTTCATCGAGGTCCTCGGCGGCCTCGCCTCCGCGGCCCGCGCCATCGGCTTCGCCGTCCCCTCGGGGAACGTGAGCTTCTACAACGGCGGCCTGGGCTCCGAGATCCCCCCGACGCCGGTGCTCATGGCCACCGGTATCGTCGAGGACTTCCGGCGCGCCGTGACCTCGGACCTCAAGGCGCCGGGGAATCCGCTCTACCTCCTCGGCCGATCGTCGCCCCACCTCGGCGGGTCGCTCCTCGCGCGGCAGCGGAAGGTCCGGGGACTCCCCCTCCCGCCGGTCTCGCCGACCCGGGTGCGGCGGATGGGGGAAGCGCTCTTGAGGGCCGGGGCCCGGGGGGCCGTCCGGTCGGCCCACGACATCTCCGACGGCGGCCTCGCCGTGACCCTCTTCGAGATGGCGGCGGGCGGAGGCCTCGGCTTCGAGGTCGACCTCGCCCGGACCGGCCTCGAGGCGCCCGGCGTCGCCCTCGTCGCGGAGGGGGCCTCGCGGTGGGTCGTCGAGGTCCCCGAAGGGGAGACGGCCCGGGCGGAGCGGCTGTTCGGGTCGCTCCCCTTCGTGCGGATCGGTCGGGTGACCCCGTCGGGGGGCCGCCTGCTCCTGGACGGGAGGCCGAAGGCCGACCTCGACCTCGGGACGCTCTACGAGCGCTGGAGGGCGGGGCCGGAGGGCCCGACGAGCGAGCCATGACCACCGCGCTCGTCTCCGGGGGCAAGGACTCGATCGCCTCGGCGCAGCTCGCCGATGAGCAGGGGTGGCCCGTCGACGAGCTCCTGGTCCTCGTCCCCCAGGACCCGGACTCGTTCCTCTTCCATACCCCGAACCTCGAGCTGGTCGAGCATCAGGCGGAGGCCTGGGGGAAGGTCGCTCGCTCCGTGCCGATCGACGGCGCGGGAGAGGCCGTGGAATCCGAGGCGCTCCGCCGGGCGCTGAGGACGGGCACGGGCCCCATCGTGACCGGCGCCATCGCCTCCTCCTACCAGTGGGGGCGGCTCCAGCGGCTCAGCTTCGAGCTGGGCCGCCCGCTCTTCGCCCCGCTCTGGGGGAAGGATCCGGGTCGGGTCGTCCGGGCCGAGATCGCAAGCGGGCTCGACATCCGGCTCGTCCAGGTCGCCGCCGAGGGGCTCGGCGAAGAGCTGCTGGGCCGCCGCCTCGACCTCACGCTCCTCGAACAGATCGAGGCCGCAGGTCGGCCGACCCGATGGGTCCATGCGGCGGGGGAAGGCGGGGAGTACGAGACCCTCGTGGTGGACGCCCCGTTCTTCCGCTCGCGGCTCGTCCTCGAGGAGACGGAGCTCGAGCGGCGGGGGCTCGCGGCGCGCCTCGTCGTGCGCCGCTGCCGGCTCGCCCCGAAGGAGCTTGGGCCACCCAGGTCGGACGGTCGCCAAGCGCCTTAACCCGGGGTCGGACTCTCGGGACGATGTCCCCCTCCCCCAGCGGGGCCCCCCCGGCCGCGTCCTGGGCCCGGTCCCTCGGGGACCCCAGGGCCGTCCCGGACCTCGACTGGGTCGCGAACCTGGCCGGCGTGCCGAGGTCCTCGGTCGAGCGCGCCCTCGCCGGGCTCGCTCGGCACGAGCGGCTCCTCCAAGAGATCCGCGAGTCCCATCGCTCAGGCGGCCGCCGGTTCTACGCCCAGATCCGGGCGCCGCTCGAGCTCTACGCCCTCGTCCGCTTACTGCGACCGCGCGAGATCGTCGAGGCGGGGGTCTCGAGCGGCGTCTCGTCCGCCCAGTTCCTCCTCGGCCTTCAGGACAACCGGGGTGGCACACTCCACTCCATCGACTTCCCGATGGTGCAGAAGGCGACCGAGCTCGCGCGAGGGGAGTCCGTCGTGAGCGTCCCGCCCGGACGATCCTCGGGCTGGGCCGTGCCCGAGAAGCTTCGGAGGGGCTGGGACCTTCGGATCGGGCCGAGCCAGGAACTCCTGCCGAAGCTGGTCCGCGCGCTCCCTCGGATCGACCTCTTCCTGCACGACGACCTCCACACGCCGACGCACCTCACCTTCGAGCTCGAGACGATCCGTCCGAAGCTGAAGGTGGGGTCCGTCGTCCTCGCGGACAACACGGAATGGACGGGCCTCGCCTTCGACCGGTTCGCCGCTTCCCTCGGCGTCCCGGTCGTCCATCGCCGTCGATCCGACCTCGTCGGCCTGCGCGTCGTCGGACCCCCGAACGCCCGATAGCTCCCTCGCCGTCGGGCGCTCGGCGGGGACGTTTTATCTCGCCGGCCGCTCCGAGGGTCAATGGCCGCGAGCCGACCGACCTCCCCGAAGGGGGAGCGCGAGGCCCCGGCGGGCCGGGCCGACGGACCGATCGCCGAGGCGCGCCGGCGATGGGAGGAGGAGGTCCTGCGTCCGGCGATCGACCGCACGCCGGAGCGGAAGGCCCGGTTCGAGACGCTCGGCGGGATCCCGATCGAGGGGCTCTATACGCCGAGCGGGGCGGACCCGCTCGACCGGATCGGTTACCCCGGGCAGTACCCGTTCACCCGCGGGATCCATCCGACGATGTACCGGGGGCGGCTCTGGTCGATGCGGATGTTCTCGGGCTTCGGGACGCCCGAGGACACCAACGCCCGCTTCCACTACCTGCTCGCCCACGGCGAGTCCGGGCTCTCGATCGCCTTCGACGACCCGACGCTCTACGGGATCGACGCGGACGACCCCGAGGCGCTCGGCGAGGTCGGCAAGTGCGGCGTGAACGTCTCCTCCCTCGACGACATGACGCGGCTGCTCAAGGGGATCCCGCTCGCCCGGGTGACGACGAGCATGACGATCAACGCGCCGGCGAACATCGTCTTCGGGATGTACGTCCTCGCGGCGGAATCGGCCGGCGCCCCGAGGGCTCGGCTCGGGGGGACGACGCAGAACGACATCCTCAAGGAGTACATCGCCCAGAAGGAGTTCCTCTACCCCCCGAGGGCCGCCCTGCGCCTCGTCACGGATTCCATCGAGTTCGCGACCCGCCGGATGCCGAGGTGGAACCCGGTGTCGATCTCCGGCTACCACATCCGCGAGGCCGGATCGACCGCGGTCCAGGAGCTCGCCTTCACGCTGGCCGACGGGATGACCTACGTCGAGGAGGCGATCGGCCGCGGGCTCGACGTCGACGCGTTCGCCCCGCGCCTCTCGTTCTTCTTCAACTCCCACAACGACTTCTTCGAGGAGATCGCGAAGTTCCGGGCCGCCCGACGGATCTGGGCGGAGACGATGCGCGACCGCTTCCACGCGACGAAGGAACGCTCGCTGTGGATGCGGTTCCATACCCAGACCGCTGGCTGCAGCTGCACGGCCCAGCAGCCGGAGCTCAACATCGTCCGGACCACGGTCCAGGCCCTCGCCGGCGTCCTCGGCGGGACCCAGAGCCTCCACACGAACTCCTACGACGAGGCGCTCCAGCTCCCGAGCGAGGACGCCGCCCGGATCGCGCTGAGGACCCAGCAGATCCTCGCCCACGAGAGCGGCGTCGCGGGCGCCATCGATCCGTTCGGGGGGAGCTACTTTGTCGAGTGGCTCACCGACCGCATGGAAGAGGAGGCGAGGCGCTACTTCGACCGGATCGACGAGCTGGGCGGCGTGGTCGCCGGGATCGAACGGGGCTTCTTCCAGCGGGAGATCCAGGAGGCGTCGTTCCGGTACCAGCGCGACGTCGAGGCGAAGGAGAAGCTCGTGGTCGGCGTGAACGCCTTCGAGACGGGCGAGCCGATCAAGGTGCCGAGGCTGCGGATCTCCGAGGACGCCCGGCGCCGGCAGGCGAAGCGGCTCAAGGCCCTCAGGGAACGTCGGGATCCCGCGAAGCACCAACGCGCCCTGGACCGGGTGACCCGGACGGCGGCGACGCCCGACGGCAACACGATGCCCCCCGTCCTCGCCGCGCTCCGGGCCGGGGCGACGCTCGGGGAGATCGTGCGGGCGTTCCAAGCGACGTTCGGGACCTATCGCGAACGCTCCATGTACTGACGACGGTCCCCCGTCCCCGCCCTGTGGGGATCCGCGACCTCGGCCCTCGGGGGCCGCCTTGAACGACCCCGGCGCACGGCTTTAGCCCCCATCGGCGTGACCGCGCCCCGTCGCGATGACCGACCCTCGGTACCGGGCCACCCTCGACCGGCTCTACCGGCTCCGCCGCTTCGGCATGCGCCCGGGCCTCGAGGTGATCCGGGCGCTGCTCGACGCCCTCGACCACCCCGAGCGCAGCTTCCGCGCGATCCACGTGACCGGCAGCAAGGGGAAGGGGTCCGTCTCCGCGATCGCGGCGAGCCTGCTGGGCGCGACCGGCCGGCGGGTCGGCCTCTTCACGTCGCCCCACCTCGTGAGCTTTCGGGAGCGGTTCCGCGTCGGCGCTCGGACGATCCCCCGGTCCGCCGTCGTCGAGGGAACCGCCCGGATCGAGGCGATCGGGGAGGCGCTCCTCTCGGAGGGCCGGATCGACCGGCCCCCGACGTTCTTCGAGATCTCGACCGCGCTCGCGTTCGACTGGTTCCGGGCGTCGAAGGTGACCGAGGCCGTCGTCGAGGTCGGGATCGGCGGGCGCCTCGACGCCACGAACGTCCTCGATGCGCCGGTCGGCGTCATCTCGACGATCGAGCTCGAGCACACCGACGTCCTCGGCCCGACCCTCGGCGCGATCGCCCGGGAGAAGGCCGGGATCTTCCACCGGGGGATGCGGGCGGTCCTCGGGGAGCTCCCCGACGAGGCCGACGCCGAGGTCGAACGCGCGCTCGACCTCGCCGGCGTTCGGGCCTGGCACCTGGGGCGCGAGGTCCGCGTGAGCGACCGAACGATCTCCCCGGAGGGCCAGCGGGCGACGTTCCGCACGCCCCACGGGAGCTTCGAGGGACTCACCCTCCCGCTCCACGGGATCTTCCAGGCCGGCAACGCGGCCCTCGCCATCGCGGCGGTCGAACTCCTGGCCGAGGCCGAGGGGTTCCCGCTCCCGCCGAAGGCGATCGCCCGGGGCCTCGCCCAAGTGGTCTGGCGGGGCCGACTCGAACGGATCGCCGAACGGCCGCCGAGCTTTCTCGACGTCGCCCACACGCCCGAGAGCGCCCGGGCCGTCGCCGAGAGCCTCGGCGAGATCCTTCCGTTCTCCGATCCCTCGGAGAGCGTCGTCCTCTTCGGCTGCCTCGCGGGCAAGGACGCCGAGCGGATCCTCGATCAGCTCGCCCCGCTGGCGCGGACGATCGTCGTCGCCCCGGTCCGCTCCGCCCGGGCCCTCGATCCCGCCGCGCTGAGGCGGGCCGCGGTCGGCCGGTTCGCTCGGATCGTCCAGGCGCCGGACGTCGCGACGGGATACGGGCTCGCCCGGGCGGCGGTCGGCCCCGACGGACTCTTCCTCGCGATCGGCTCGGACTATCTGGCCGGCGAGCTCCTCGGCCGGCTCGAGGGACGGCCCGACGAGGAACCCGACCTTTCCGACCCGGGGCTCGGCGAACCGTCGTCGAAGGCGTTCGCCGGGGTCCCCGCGACGGGCCGGACCCCGGACCCGGCATGACCGGCCCCCGACCGATCGACTGGGAGGTCCTGCTGGATCGGCTCTCCGAGCAGTATCGCACGGGCGACTGGAGGGTCCCGTACCTGCGGGACCATGCCATCGATCCGTTCCAGGTCCTCATCGGGACGATCCTCTCCCAGCGCACCCGGGACGAGGCGACCGATGTCGCCTCGGCCCGGTTGTTCCGGGCGTTTCCCGACGCCTCCCGGCTCGCCCGAGCGCCCGTGTCGGCGATCGAAAGGCGGATCCGCGGGACGGGATTCTACCACACGAAGGCGCGGACCGTGCGCGCCTGCGCGAGGGAGCTCTTGGAGCGCTTCCACGGCGAGGTGCCTCGCGACCTCGAGCTCCTGATGACCCTGCCGGGGGTCGGACCGAAAACCGCGAACTGCGTGCTCGTCTTCGGCTACGGACTTCCGGGAATGCCGGTGGACACCCATGTCCACCGGATCTCGAACCGGCTCGGCGTGGTCGCGACGCGCCATCCCGAGGAGACCGAAGCCGAGCTGCGGCGCGTGATCCCGGCCCGGTACTGGCTCTCCATCAACCCCCTCCTCGTCCAGCACGGACAGAACCTCTGCCGGCCGATCCGCCCGAAATGCCCCGAGTGTCCGATCCGCGAGTACTGCGCCACGGGAATGTCGACCTCCGCGGGACGGGTCCGCGTGGGCCGGGCCACCGCGCGCCCTTCTCGGCCGCGTCGCGCCCGAGGCGCGCGCCCGGGTCGGCGGGGAGCGTCGGCCGGTCGCCCGTAGTCGAGGGGTCGGCCGCGAAGCCCTTTAGAGGGTCGCGGCGTCGTTCGCGCCTCCATGGACCGCTCGGAGTACGACCTCGGCTTCTTCCACCGGGCCGGGATGCATCGGCGCGCTTGCGCCTCGTGCGGCGAGGCGTTCTGGACCCTCGGCGAGCACACCCGGTGCCAGGAGGCGCCCTGTACCCCCTACGGATTCCTCGGGTCGCCCGGACTCGCGCGATCGCGCTCCGCCTCGGAGATGCGGGAGACCTACCTGGGCTTCTTCGAGCGCCGCGGCCACACCCGGCTCCGCCGGTACCCCACGATCGCCCGGTGGCGCAATGACGTCTTCTTCACCCAGGCGAGCATCTACGACTTCCAGCCCTGGGTGACGACCGGCGTCCTGCCCCCGCCCGCGAACCCGCTCACCCTGAGCCAGCCGTGCCTTCGGTTCATCGATCTCGACGAGGTCGGCCGCAGCGGCCGGCACTTCACCCTGTTCGAGATGCTCGCCCACCACGCGTTCAACCGGCCCGACCACGAGGTCTACTTCAAGGACCGCACCGTGGAGCTCTGCCACGAGCTCCTGACGGGGGAGCTCGGCTGCGATCCACGGGCGATCACCTACAAGGAGGAGGCTTGGGAGGGCGGGGGCAACCTCGGTCCCTCGCTCTCGGTCGGCCTCGCGGGGCTCGAGGTCGCCACGCTCGTGTTCATGGAGTACGTCCGCGACGGGACCGGGCTCCGTCCGATGCCGCTCACGGTCGTCGACACGGGCTACGGCCTGGAGCGGCTCACTTGGCTCTCCCAGGGGACCCGTACGGCCTACGAGGCCGTCTTCGGCGAGCTGCTCGAAGAGTTGCGCCGGACCTTCGCCCCGAGGGAGAGCGCCCTCCTGCTCGACCACGCCCGAGCGCTCAACTTCCTGCTGACCGACGGGATCGTCCCGTCGAACAGCCAGGCGGGCTACTTCGCCCGCCTCCTGATCCGCCGGGTCGTCCGCACCCTCGGGGAGGCCCCGGAAGCCCCGGGGATCGTCGCGCTGCTCGATCGGGTCGGCCGGATGGTCGCGCGCGACTACCCGGAGGTCGGCGAGCACCGGGAGGACCTCGCGAGGGTCGTCGGGGCCGAGGTCGACCGATACGAGGAGACGTTAGGAAGGGCCCGGGAGCAGATCCAGCGCGAGCAGGCCCGCCGTCGCACGAGCGGGGGCGCGATC
>DASYZN010000274.1:0-3688 GCA_035946105.1 Thermoplasmata archaeon
GAGGCGCTGATCCCCCCGAGGGTCTGGGAGAACGGGAAGGCGTTCGTGCGGTAGAGGTCGGAGCTCGACGGACCCCCGGTCGGCCCCGCGTAGAGGACGTCGCCGAACGGGTTCATGGCGTAGCCGGGGACTACGAGGTCGACGCCGCCCGCTTCGAGGGGCACCACCTCCGAGAAGGAGCCGGAGAGCGAGGCGTTCCCCTCGATCTGGCCCGGCAGGTTCGGGATCGGGCGCTGGGAGAAGCCGAAGAACGAGTACCCGCCCGACTGGTCCTGGATCGTGCTCTCGAGGTTCGCGGTGACCGTCGAGGAGAACGTCGAGATCGTCACCAGGGTGAAGACGACGAGCGAGAAGATCGCGAGGTTGATCGTGGTGCGCGTCGCCTGGCGCCCGGGGTAGGAGAGGGCGATCCGGGCGACCGGCGCCCCCCGGCGACGTCCTCCGGCGAGGGCGAGGAGCGCCTGGACGAGGGCGGACGCGTTGAAGACGTAGAGGAGCAGCGCGCCGAAGACGAGGAGGATCCCCTCGACGAAGACGACGAAGATTCCCCCCGTGTGGTTCGAGCCCAGGACGGCCGAGTGGAGCGGCTCGAGGCCGCCCCAGAGGAGGAGGCCGGCGCCGGCGAAGGAGAACGCCCAGCGGTTCTTGACGAACCGGCTCGCCACGAGCGCGATCCCGCCCACGAGCATCGACCCGCCGAGCAGCGGGTAGGAGACATCGGAGGTCCCCCGGAATGTCGCCGCGAAGAGGAGTCCCCCGAGGACCGCGATGGCGGCCCCCAGGTAGGCGAAGGTCGTGTAGGTCCTCAGCCCCGTCGGGGGCTCGGGGAGGTCCCGGATCGCGCGGACGATGTTGAGGCGGCTCACCCGGCGGCTCGCCAGGGCGACCGTGACGATCGTGAGGAGGAACCCCAAGACGTAGGAGATGAGGATCGAGTCCGGGTTGACCGAGAAGGAGGCGAGGATCGCGGAGGTGGTGAGCCCGGTCGACGGGAGGAGGAAGGCGAAGGCGTAGACCATCAGGAACCCGACCCCGACGCCCAGGACGGTGCCGGCGAGCGCGCTCCCCGCGGCGTAGACGAGTCCCTCGAAGTAGTAGATGTAGACGAGCTCCCGACGGGTGAGGCCGATCGCCCTCAGCATCCCCATCTCCCCCTTGCGCTCCTCCGCGAGCATGACGAAGATCCCGACGATCAGCATCGCGCCCGCGACGATCGAGAAGAGGCCGAGGACCAGGAAGATCGTCTCGATGCTCGTGCCGGCCTGCTGGGCCTGGCTCACCCCGTCCTTGAGCGACTCGTGCACGACGAGTCCCTTGGCCGCCGGGTCGCCGGCGAGGGTCGCGTTGAGGTGGGCGCTCACCGCGTCGGAGGAGGAGACGCTCCCCGCGACGCTGCCGACGTTGCTGACGGAGAGGAAGTTGAGCTCCCCCGAGACATTGAGGAGCGACTGGGCCGTCGCGAGGTCGACGAAGACGTTCCCCGACGATCCCAGGCCCGCCGTCAGGAAGGCGCCCCGGTCGTTGTCCTGGACGATCGCCTGGACCGTGAGCGGCGCCGTCCCGATCGCGTAGAGATCGACCGTGTGCCCCGCGGCCGCGTTGAGCTCCGAGGCGGCCTGGTCATCGAGCAGGACCTGGCCGGGGAGCGGGCCGGAGAGGGAGGTCCCGGCATCCGTCGCGAAGGGGCCCAGGTTCGCGCTCTGGTTCCCGTTCACCCCCACGAGGTGCAGGTTCGTCTGGGGAACGCCCGAGGTGCGATCGAACGCCTGGACCGAGCCGAGGACCATGGGGGTGACCCCCGAGACCGAGCGATCGGACTGGACCCCGCCCACGACGGAATTGTAGACCGAGTAGGGGAACGGGGTGAAGTCGCCGGTCGGGGTCTGGTTGAAGATCGACTCGTCGGTGTGGCCGAGGGCGAGGTAGGTGTAGTGGAGGTTGAGCTGGTTGTCGGTGTCCCCGACGACGAGGCTCCCGGAGATGATCGTGGTGGCGACCAGGAGGCCGAGGACCAGGATGACCGAGCGGCTGCCGCCCCGGCGGACGTTCCGAAGGGCGATCCGAAAGGCGAGCCGATGGCGCAGCGCCAGGACGGCCGAGGCCAGGGCCACCAGGCCGAGGATCAGCAGGAGGACGCCGTCGGTGCTGGAAAGGAGGGCCATGGCCAGTTACGCGACGAACTTGCCGTCGCGCATCCTCAGGGTCCGATCGCACGTCGACGCGACGTCAGGGTCGTGGGTGACGACGACGATGGTCTGCTGGTAGGTGCGGTTGAGCTGTCGGAGGAGCGAGGTGACCGATCTCGACCCTTCCTCGTCGAGGTTGCCCGTCGGTTCGTCCGCCCAGACGATCGCGGGGTGTGCGACGAGCGCCCGGGCGAGCGAGACGCGCTGTTGCTGGCCTCCCGAGAGCTCCGCCGGCCGGCGGTTCAGCCGGTCCCCGAGCCCGAGCTCCTTGAGGAGGGTCTCCGACCGCTGACGCGCCTCCGTTCCCGCGACCCCGGCGATGAGCAGCGGCATCTCGACGTTCTCGACGGCCGAGAGGACCGGGAGGAGGTTGTAGGACTGGAAGACGAACCCCGTCCGCTGGGCTCGGTAGACGCTCCGCGGGTCGTCCTTCAGGGCGTGGATGTCCTTCCCCTCGAGGGTCACGTGGCCCTTCGAGATGTCGTCGAGGCCCGAGAAGCAGTTCAGGAACGTCGTCTTCCCGCAGCCCGAGGGGCCCATGACGGCGACCATCTCCCCCCGACGGATCTCGACGTTGAGTCCCTGCAGCGCCGGGACCGCCGTGTCGCCGTGTCCATAGACCTTCCAGACGTCGGTTCCGACCACCACGGGCTCGGGCATGAGGGGAAGGGCGTAGCATCGGAGGCCTTATAGTGGGGGGTCCGGGACGGCGCGGCCCGAAGCCCCGCAGCCGGGAGCGAGCCTCTCGTCGCGACGGCGGGGTTCGCGCGAGCGAGGATGACGCAGGGAGCCAAACGCTCCGATCGAGGGATTCTCGACGGCACCAAGCTCGTACAAGGACGTTTTTTCGGCTCGACCCCGCGTCCCTAAATTCTCGGGTGGCGCTACGGACACCCATGGTGGTCCTGACGCGGGACATGAAGCGGGTCGTGCGGGAGCAACGCCTGGGGTTCGTCGCCACCGTGTGTCCCGATGGCACCCCCAACCTCTCTCCGAAAGGGTCGACCCGGGTGTGGGACGACGACCATCTCGTGTTCGCGGATGCCCTCTCGCCGAGGACGATCCGCAACCTCGTGGAACGCCCCGCGGTCGAGGTGAACGTCGTCGACCCGTTCCGGCGGCGGGGCTACCGGTTCAAGGGGACCGGCCAGGTCCTCCGCTCGGGGCCGGAGTTCCAGAGGATCCGGGAGATGTACAAGTCGGACGGGGCCGACATCCATCGGATCCGGGCGATCGTGCTCATCACGATCAAGTTCGCGGCGCCGCTGGATGCGCCGATCTACGATTCGGGAATCGCCGATGCCGCGGTCGAGCGCTCCTGGGAGGAGTACCGGGAACGCGTCCGTTCCGGGGTGCCGGATCCCGGCCATCCGATCCTCGATCTGTGATGGGCCCGTTCGTCCGCTCGGCCCCCGAGGCCGTCGTTCCGGTGCCGGGAGCCCCCGCCGAGTGCTCTCGGCCCCGCCCGACGGGCCGAACCCTTTATTTCGGGGAGAACCCCC
>DASYZN010000275.1:0-1887 GCA_035946105.1 Thermoplasmata archaeon
GGCCAGGTCCTCGACACGGTCGATTCCTCATTGCCCGGGAGCCACGTCGATCGGGCCCGGGCCCTCTTCCTCCCGGCGACGTAGCCTACGTCGGCGGGGTCCCGTCCCCCTCGGGGGCCGGGCGACCCTCCGCTCGGCGGCCCCCGAGCCGCCAGACCCGCTCGCCGAGGAGGTGGAGGGTCGAGGGGACCAAGTAGGTCCGAACGACCATCGCGTCCAGCAGGATCGCGATCGCCACGGAGAACCCGATCGCCTGCAGGAGCAGGAATCGCCCGCTGATCAGCACGGCGAAGGCGCTCGCGAGGATCACGGCGGCCGCCGTGATGATCCCGCCGGTCCGGGCAACGCCCTCGACGGCCGCCTCGGAGGCGGAGCGACCCTTGAGGCGCTCCTCCCGGACCCGGGTGAGCAGGAAGATGTTGTAGTCAATGCCGAGGCCGAGGATCAGGAGGAAGAGGACCGTCGGCACGAAGTAGAAGATCGGCCGGCCGAAGATCCCCCCGAGGACCAGGTAGGTCATCGCCCAGGCCCAGCCGATGGACAGCCCGATCGTGGCGACGGCCATCAGGGGGAGGATCCAGGACCGCAGGACGACGAACAGGACGACGACGAGCCCCACGCTGACCGCCGCGACCATGCGCTCCGTGGCGATCGCCGTCTCGGCCTGGAGGTCCGCCGTCGTCTCGGCCCCGCCCCCGAACGCGAGCTGGGTGATCTCGGGGTGGACCGCGGCGTAGCCCGTGAGGTTCCCCCGGATCCCCGCCACCAGATCGATCGCCGAGGCGGAGAGCCCGCTCGAGGTCGAGGTGACCGTGAGATCGACCGTCCGACCGTCCGTCCCGACGAATCCCGCCAGGAGCCCGGTGAGGAGGCTCCGCTCGACCGGCGACGCCCCCGCGAACCCGATCCACGTGCCGATCGGCGCCCCGGTCGGTCCGACGGGGGAAGCGACGGACGCCACGGAGGGGTTCGCCGAGAGGCCCGCCGTGATCTCGGCGAGGTCCTGGAACTCGACGACGTTCGTCGCGTTGCCCGAGACGAGCGGCTGGGCGAACGTCACCAGGATCGTCGTCGGGAAGGCGGCCCCGCTCCCGAACCGCTCGCCGAGGGTCGCGAGGCCGTCGGAGGCGGGCTCGCCCTTCGGTAGCTGGCCGTAGAAGTCGTAGCCGACGGGGACGTGCAGCGCCACGTAGAGGAGGGGGACGGAGACGGCGAGCACGACCGCGACGAGGACGCCGGGTCGGCGGCGGGAGAGCGACGCGGCCCGGTAGAAGTAGCCCCGACGGGCGGCGATCCGGGCCGACTCCGCGCGCGCCTGGCGGCGGAACCGATCGCCGGTCGACGGCCAGAAGACCTTGGGGCCGATCAGCGTGAGCGCGGCCGGCACCAGGGTGAGCGAGGCGAGCAGGGTGAGGAGGATCGCGAGGGAGAGCACGATCCCCCACTGGCTCAGGAGGGCGACCCCCGAGAAGGCGAGGGCGAGCGTGGCGAGGACCGCGGTCGCCCCGCTCGTCGCGATGGACTGGCCCGCCCAGGCGACGCTCGTTTCGACCGCCGTCTTGGGGTCGGCGCCCCGCAAAAGCTCCTCCCGGTACCGGGCGACGAGGAAGATCGAGTAGTCCGTCCCGACCCCGAGGACGAACGTCGTCGACAGGGTGATCGAGGTCGGGTCGACCCGCAGGAAGGTGTGACCGATCAACACGACGCCGGCGATCGAGAGCCCGAGGGCGATCCCGAGGGCCCCGAAGGTGAGGAGCGGCGCGAGGGGCGCCCGGAAGTAGGCGATCGTGATCCCGAGGAGGGCGAGCAGGGTGAGGGGCAGCACGAGGGCGAGGTCCGAGTTGAGGTCATGGTTCTCCTGGGCGTTCAAGGCCGCGTCGCCGGTCT
>DASYZN010000276.1:0-1663 GCA_035946105.1 Thermoplasmata archaeon
TACCGGCCGCCGGTCAGGTCCATCCGGGTGAGGACCTTGAGCCCATCGGGGATCTTCCCGACCGCACCGAGCCGGTTGGCGATGACGGTGTCGATCCCGCGCTCCTGGGCGACGTCCAGGAGCCGCTGGCTGACCACGCCATCGAAGATGACGGTCTTGGCCGGAGGCTCGAGGGCGGCCAGGCGGTCGATCATCTCCTTGACCGGCGCTTCGGCCACGACGGTGTCCTCCGGTCCGAGGAAGAGCGACTTCGAGGTGTTCTCGATCCCCCCGAGCAGGTCCAGGAATCCGGCGAGCCGTGGGGGGAGCGGGACCGCCGCCGGCGGCGGGGGAGGCGGGGGCGGGAGCGGGGCGGCCGTGACGGGCATCGGTGGGCGCGGAGGCGGAGGACCGCGCTCGCCTCCGTCGCGGCGACCGCGGTCGTCTCGGCGGTCCCCGCCGCGGCCGGGTCCGGCGCCACCGCCTTCGGGGCGCTCCTCCATCGGGGCCCGTGAGGCGCCGGTGGACTCGAACCCGCTCATCTCGAGGAACTGGTTGATCGGGATCTTGTTCCTCAGGCACTTGAGCAGCTGCTTCTGGGTCAGCTCCTCGACCTCGCTGCCGCGCGGGGCGCGCGCGACGAAGTCGATGTCCATCGTTTGGAGCATCTCCCGCAGGATCAGTTCCCCCGCCCGGTCCCCGTCGGTGAAGGCGGTGACGGTCTTGCCGCGCGAGAGGTCCTTGACGGTCTGCGGGACGCTGGTCCCCTCGACCGCGATGACGTTCTTGATCCCGCAGCGCAGCAGGTTCAGGACGTCGGAGCGGCCCTCCACGACGATCAGCGACTCGGCCTGGTCGACGTTCGGTCCGGCGGGCAGGTGCTCCGGACCGTAGGAGGTGATCTCCTCGACCTGGACGGCCTTGCGGACGGACTCGGTCAGGTCGATGCCGACCCCCTTGGACTCCTCGGTGAGCCGGTTCAGGATCTCCTTGGCCCGCTCGACGATCTTCTGGCGCTTGGAGATCCGGATGTCCTCGACGGCGACGACCTCGATCTTGGCCCGGCACGGGCCGATGCGGTCGACGGTCTCAAGCCCGGAGGCTAAGATGGCGGTCTCGACCTGGTCGAGGGAGGAGGGGATGATGATCTCCCCCTCGCTCTTGCCCTTGCGGGAATCGATCTCGACCTCGATCCGGCCGACACGGCCGGATTTCTGAAGGTCGCGCAGGTCGAGCTCGTCACCGAGGAGTCCCTCGGTCTGGCCGAAGACGGCCCCGACGACGTCGGGTTTCTCGATGACGCCCTCGGCGGTGATGCGGGCACGGATCTGGTACTTGGCGGCGCTCGGGTCATTGCTCATTGTCTCGTTGGTCTCCTTCCGATGTTCGGTGGGTTGGTTTTTCGGACCGCTGGGCCGGTCCGCGGCCGCCAACTCGAAAACGACGAACTAGGCCGGTACCGATCGGTCGGGCACGAGGCTGGGGGAGCGACGACGGGAGCTTGGGAGCAGCATCAGTCGGGGATCCTTGCGACGCGCGCGCCGAGGGCCTGGGGCCTCGTTCGCGGTTTGCGAGTGGCAAAGTCATTGAGGAAGGCGAGGTATTTAACGCGACGCCGACCCCGCGAGCCGCCGTCACACGGCCGCGCGAAATCGGCCCGGTCGACGACGGAATAACCGCCATT
>DASYZN010000277.1:0-2329 GCA_035946105.1 Thermoplasmata archaeon
GTTCTCGGCGAGCGCGTGGACGAAGGTCGGGCCGGCGCTTCACAGCCCGCACCCCGTGGCCGAGACCGGTCTTCCCCTCGGGATCCGAGCCGTTGGGCTGATCGCGGCCGACGCGAGCCAGTTCGCCTACGTCGGCACCCCGTCCGGCTGCCTCGCGACCGGCGCCACGGTCAACTGCACCTCCTCCAACGCCGGGAGCCTCAAGATCGGGGTCACGATCACGAGCCGGCTCGGCTTCTCCTCGGCGACCTCGGTCAACGAGTCGGCGGCCCTCAACCTCTCGGTCGTGCCGCGGCTCCAGGTCCTCTCGCTCAATGTGAGCCGGGCCCGGACGGAGGTCGGGGTCCCGGTCCGTTTCTCGGCGGTCGTCGGTGGCGGGTTCGGGGCGGTGACGTCGGCCTTCGTCGGACTGCCGACCGGCTGCGGGAGCCAGAACACGACCCGGCTCGACTGCACGCCGATCGCCTCCGGGAGCTACTCGGTCGGCTTCCAGGCCCTCGACGCGATCGGGGTGCAGGCGAGCGCGGCCGTCGCGCTCACGGTCGCGGGACGCCTCACGATCCAGTCGTTCACGCTCTCCCACCCGGTGCTCGACCTCGGCATGAGCACGAGCGCGGCGGTCGAGATGACCGGCGGCGTCGGCCTCTACTCGGTCGCCTTCCCGATGCTGCCGACGGGCTGCCGGTCGCAGAACACGACGACGCTCGATTGCACCCCGAACGGGACCGGGGCCTACACGATGGGTCTCCGGGTGACGGATGGGCTCGGCGTCGGGACCCAGCTGAACCAGACCGTCCAGGTGAACCCCGATCCCGCGATCGCCCGCTTCGACCTCTCGGGCGTCGGCCTGGTCGCGGGCTCCGCGGGCCGGCTCTCCATCGGCCTCAACGTGACTGGCGGGACGGGGCCGTTCGTCGTGAACTTCACGGGGCTGCCGCCGGGATGTTCGGTCGTCAACGCGAGCGTCCTCGATTGCCCGTCGACCCGGCCCGGCACCTACAGCGTCCGGGTCACCGCGACGGACTCCCTCGGTTGGTCGGCGAGCGCCGAGGCGAACCTCACGGTCGCGGTCGCCCCGCCGGGAACCGGCGGGCCGGGACCCAAGGGGAGCGGGCCCCTCTCGGACGCTCCGTTCCTCGAGGGCTTCGCCGCCTCCGCGGTGCTCTTCGCCCTCGTCGCCTCGGCGCTCCTCGCCCGCTCCTCGGCCCGGCGACGGGAGTCGGAGCGCCTCGCCCGGGAGCTCGAGGAGGGGGCGGCCTCCGCCCCGCCGGACCTCCTCGAATCGCGGTAGCGGTCCCCGACCCCGCCGGGGCGGGGGGTCCCGGTCGACCCCCGAGCCGGGGCCGCGCCTCGAGCGGAGGAGATATCTCCCGCGCGCCCGTTTCATCGGAGGGCGCCTCCGCTGCCGCTCGGCAACTTTTGGGAGGGGTTCGGCGTCGGGGCGATCGTCCTCGCCGCGGGCGGGCTCGCCGCATGGCTCCTCGATCGGCTCCGCCGTCAGAGGTCGGCGGCCGTGCCGGCCTCCCCAGAGCCTCCTCCCGGAGCGACCCGCTCCGCTCCCCAGAGCGTGGGCTGGGATCGACCCGATGCGCCCGAGCCCCCCGGACCGACGCCCCCCCCGATCCTGCCCCCAACCCCCGCCGAGGCCGGACCGGCCCCCCCGGCCGGTCCAACCCCGGTGATCCCCTCGACGCAGACCGCCCCCGGACCCAGAGATCGATCCGGAGGGCCGCCTTCGGAACCGTCCTCCGGTCGGTACGGATCCCTTCGAACCTCGTACCGGATCCTGCTGCACATCGCCCACGAGGGACACGTGCGCCCGGAGGATCTTCCGCCCCGCGGGCTGACCCAAACCGGGATGATCGACGCGCTCGGCATCGGCCAGGGCGTCCTCGCGGGACCCCTCCAACGGCTCGTGATCGCCGGGGCGGTCCGGACCGAACGGGGCCACGCCCAGGGGGTCGATCGACGCGTGAAGATCTACTATCTTACCCCGCTCGGGGAGCGGATCGTCCGAGACCTCCAGGCCCGGCGGAAACCCCCGTCCCTCCGGCAGGCTCACGCCCCTTCGACGACGGAACGGGCCCAATAGGCCCCGCAGGTCGTGCAGAACGTCGAGTCCGGTCTCGGGAGATCGAACCCGCATTGCGCGCACGACCCCGGGCCGAACGAACGGCCGGCGAACGATCCTCGGAAGAGCCTGCGGAACGTCTGGTAGTAGCGAGCTTGCTCGGCGTCGCGGAGCGCGACCCGGTCCTCGCGGGCCGCCCGTCCGATCTCCTCCTGAAGGGACGCCGGATCGGTCCGAGCCCCGATCCATTCCGGCAGC
>DASYZN010000278.1:0-5257 GCA_035946105.1 Thermoplasmata archaeon
GGCCGTGACGATCACCGCCAGCTGGGCGGAGAGCTTCGGCACGCTGTACTGGATGGCCGGGGTCGGCAGCGTGCCGAGCGTCGTGACCCGGTGGCCCCGCAGGGCGAGGGTCGCCGCCACGAGCGCCGAGAGGGCCACGCTCGAGGTGCGGCCGTCCCGTCCGACGAGGATCGGCGCTCCGGTGGGTACGGCCGCCGCGATCCCACCCGCCACGCGGGTCGCGAGTTCGGGGGTAAGGCGCTCGCCCACGACCTCCCGGATCCCGTTCGTGCCGAAGAGGCGCACAAAGGCCGTTCCGCGTGGGGCGATTTAACGTGTGGCCCGGTCGACCGAAGCGGTCATGGGAGGCCCCCGCGTCGGCCGGGGGTGTCGCCCACGCCCGGACCGCCCTGGTGGGCGGACGAGATGCTCGGGCGCCTCGCCCGCTACCTCAGGTTCTTCGGGCACGACACGCGCTACGAGCGGGGCCTCGGCGACGACGAGATCCTCACGAGGGCCGCCCGCGAGCGCCGGACGATCCTGACCCGAGACCGCGCCCTCGCGGCGCGGGCCGCCTCGGCGGTCCTGCTCCGCTCGACGGCGATCGGGGATCAGATCCGGGAACTGGACCGGAACGTCCCCGGACTTTCGATGGAGCTCCGGTTCGATCGGTGTCCGCTCTGCAACTCCGGCCTCGAACCTTGGACCCCCCCGACCGATCGGCCGTTCCCCGACGGCGTTCCTCGCGAGCGCGTCGACCTCGGCCTGCGCGTCTTCGTGTGCGGTCCGTGTGGAAGGCAGTTCTGGGAGGGGAGCCACGCCGAGCGCATCCGGCGCGACCTCCTCGCGTGGCGCACCGCGGCCCCGTGACGCGATTCCTGCTCGAGCTCTCGGGGGAGAACCCCGCCCTGGCGGAGGCCGAAGCCATCGCGGCCTCCGAGGCCCTCGGGGGCCGGGCCGACCCCGGGCGCGCGGAGGTCACGATCCCCTGGATCGGGATCGACCTTCCCGAGCAGGGTCGGGCGATCGACCTGGCGAAGCGGGTCGCGCTGACCCGCCGGGTCCTCGTACTCTGGGAGGGACCGGATCCGGAACGCGCCCTGGCTCAGTGGGCCAAGGAGGCCGGAAGCGGGCCAACGTCGGCCTCGTTCCGCGCGGTCGCCCTCGTGGGGTCGGCGCCGCTCCCCGGCGATCTCGACCGGTGGGTCGACGCCTGGAGCGCGGCCGGGGGCACGATCGATCTGGATCGGCCGAGCCATCGGATCCACTTCGGGCGCTGGAGCGATGGAAGTCCGTGGATCGCCCAAGCGGTCGAGGGGACCGACCGCGGCGCCTTCCGATCCCGGCGGATGCCGTCCCTCCCATTCCAACGGCCGGTCGCCCTCCCCCCGAAGCTCGCCCGGGTCGCGGTCAACCTGGCCCGGGTCCGTCTGGGGGACCGGGTCCTCGATCCGTTCCTCGGCACCGGCGCCCTGCTCGCGGAAGCCGGGCTCCTCGGCGCTTCCCTCGTGGGGATCGATCGGGACCCGGAGATGGTCCGCGGCGCCCTTCGGAACTTCCGCCATCTCGGGGTCGAGGGGGAGCGGCTCCTCGTGGGCGATGCCGGTCAGCTCGCCGAGCGCGAGAGCTCTCCCCCCTTCGACGCCCTGGTCACGGATCCGCCGTACGGCCGCGCGTCGGCGCTGTTCGGGGAGCGGGCGGAGGCGCTCGTGGCGCGCGTCGTCTCCGCCTGGGCGCCTCGGGTCCGGGAGGGGGGCCGGGTCGTCCTCGTGGTCCCGGGGGGTCCCGATCCGCTTCCACCGCCGTGGGTCCGGCGGTTGAGCCTCGCCGATCGGGTCCATCGGTCGCTCACCCGGGAGTTCCGGGTCTACGAGCGGGCGCCCTAGGTCGAGTCCCATCCGTCCGGGGCGCCGTCCCCGAACCGGCTCACCCGACGTTGAACCCGACGTCCTTCGGCGCGAGGCCGCCGGAACAGACCTCTCGGACCGAGACCGAGAAGGAGACGACCGCGCGCTCGCGGTTCTCGAAGAGGACATGGAAGGTCGACGAGCCGCCCGCGCCGACGGACAGGAGCTGATCCGAGGGCAGGGCGAATCCCCCCGAACCATCGAAGACCCAGGAGCGGCCGTCGGCCCAGCTCACGATCCAGGTCGTGTTCGACTCGAACGCGGCCTCCCGGGCCCCGGTGAGGAGGACCGGCGTGCCGTTCACGCTCGCGACGACCGAGGTGAGGCCGCCCGCGACCGCGTAGCCGTGGGGGGCGAAGTCCCGGTCATGCACGACGACCGAGACGTTGTCGGCCATGGCGAACCCGCTCGGGGTCGTCCCCGAGAGGTCGACCGACCCCGCCGCCACGCCGAAGGCGTTCGTCGGCGCCGCGATCGGGACGATGACGAAGCCGCTCAGGAGGATGGCGACGGCCATGCCCCCGACCGCCCACCGTTTGCCGTCCAGCGGAGAGAGGTCGTTCAACGGGGGGGGATGGCGGACGCCGAGGACGAAGATGAGCACCCCGAACAGGATCCAACCCTGGTAGACGAGCCCGAGCAGGAAGAGGAGGGCGACCGCGAGGTAGCTCACCCAGCGGGAGCGATCGCCCAACAACGCGCGGAAGACGTGACCGCCATCGAGCTGGCCGGCCGGCAGGAGGTTGATCGCCGTGACGAGGAGCCCGACCCAGCCGGCCAAGGCGAGAGGATGCAGGTTCGCGAGGGCCGAGGCGGGGACGAAGAGGCTGAGGGCCTGCCAGAAGAGGGAGGCGCCGAACTCGAGGTTCCCGTAGCTCACCCCGAGCACCGTCGGGCCGCAGTTCGACAGGGCGAGCGGCGCCGAATGGGCCGAGATGAGAAGCCCCCCGAAGGTGACCGGGATCGCTAGGGCGAACCCGGCGAGCGGCCCAGAGGCGCCGATGTCGAGGAGCGCCTTCTTCGACGGGATCGGCTCCCGGAGGCTGATGAACGCGCCGAACGTGCCGAACAAGAGGAACGGCGGCGGCACCGGGATGAAGTAGGGGAGCGACGCCTCGACGTGGTGCCGGCGGGCCACGACGTAGTGGGCGAGCTCGTGCAGGCCGAGGATCCCGAGGAGCGGGAGGGCGAAGTAGAACCCCCCGAAGGCGAAATCGGCGGCGGCGAGATGGCTCCCGCCGCGCCAAGCGAGCCAGAGGAGCGCCCCGGCGGTCACCGTCGTCCCGACGGTGATCGCCAGCAGGACGAGGTTCGACCAGCTCCCCCAGGGGGAGCGGTTCGGCCGCCGGACGATCTCGATGAGGTGCTCGCCACCCTCCCGGCGGATCTGCGGGACGTAGCCGTCGGTCCAAAGCTCCCGGCGCAGCCCGTCGAACCGTTCCTCAAGCGTCGACGGATCGACGTGGACGAGCAGGACGAGGGATCGCGGGGTGATCCGGCTCTCGTAGACCGGGAACCGCACGGCGACGCGGGACTTGAGCCGCTCCAACTCGTTCCCCGACCCGGGGGACGTCGGGGGGGAGGCCAAGGTTCAGCCCGCCGGCTCCTTCTTCAATCGTCGGGCGCGCTCCTTCGACGAGTAGCCCGTCGTCTCCTCGAGGAAGCGGTTGTAGCGCCCGATCGTCTCCCGGGCGACGTCCTCCGGGACCTTCGGGTCCATCACGAGCTCGACGAGGAGGGCTCGTCCCTCCCCGCGGGCCGAGAGCCGGGAGATCGCCCCGTAGGCCGAACGGACCGACCCCTCTTCGATCGTCCCGCCCTCGAAATGCGCCCGGCAGAGGCTCGCGAGGGTCTCGAGGCCCAGGTTGGCGCGGTGACTCGCGCGCACCGGGTACTTCTGCACCGGTGGCGTGCCATCAGGGGCCCAAATTTAACCTTGTTCGAAACCGGTCGACCTTCGGGAGGACCTGGCGGGGCTCGGGCGGGACGGCCCTGCCTCAGCGAGCGGTAGCGCTCGACGGGTCAGACGGTCTCGATCTCGAAGAGGACCTTGTAGCCCTTCAGGAGCCGACCGACCTCGTCGCAGAGGTCGAGGACCTGGTCCCGGGTCGCCGCGCCCTTCCAATCGTAGACGAAGTCGTAGTTCCCCTGGGTCGGCGCGAAGCCGAACTTCTGCAGCCGGTCGGCGATCTCCGACGGTTTCCCTCCCTCGCTGTGGAACGTCACGCGGAGATAGGTCTCCATCGGGGGTTCATCGGGCGGGGCTAAGATAACCCCTTCGACGAGCGCTCCCCGTTACGATTCTCGCCGGGCCGGCCGGCCCCCGCGGGTCCCGAGAAGCCGGCCGAGGCCGATGCGCAACGATCGCTCCCCGGGCCGGGGGATGCGGAGCCGACGGACGCGGCCCTCGGCGTCCTCGAGAGCGATCGTCGCGCGCGTGAGGGGGCCCGGGCGCCATCGCACGACGTAGTCGACGGCCGGAGGGGTTCGGGGGCCCTTCCTCGGGGGCCGGGCGCCGCTCCGCAGGAGGAGGCGGAGGCCCGGGAAGGCGGCGGCGACGGCCTTTGAGAGCGTCGGGAGTTCCCCGGGATTGCCCGGATCGATCCAGATCCGCAGCGGACGGCGACGTCGCCCAAGGGCGTCGATCTCGCCGGAACGGATCCGTCGGCCGGCGAGCGGCTTCCCGTCGGCCCCCCGGACCGTCGGGACGAGGACGATCTTGAGCCTCGGCAGCCCGCGGGCGGCCCGGCGTCGGTTCACCCGGCGGGCGCCCTCCGCCGTCTCCTCGGAGACGACGAGGAGGTCGATTCCGGGCGCGACGGCCCCCCCGAACGGGTCGTCGAGCGGGCGGATCCAGTACGCGCGACCGGGGAACCGGCGGCTCAGCAACCGGACGAGGGCGCGCCGGCGCACCTCGTAGGGCCGGATGCGCTGCCCGAACGGCTTCGGGTGCCGGGCGAGGTAGGACGCGGTCGTGAGGCCGATCCCGACCTCTCGGGCCCGTCCGAACGCCGCGTCGAGGAGGGCGAGGTGCCCGCCGTGGATCCGATCGAACGTGCCCCCGAGCACGGCCGTCGGGACCCGGGCGCTCGTCGGGGCCGCCCCCTACGCCCGGACCAGGCTGAGGACGAACAGGATCGCGATCAGGGCGATGAGGCCGTACATGAGGTAGGTGTAGCCGCGCTTCGATTCGAGGCGGCGGGCGCGTTCCGTCCGGCAGGCCTTGCTGCACGTCTCCTCGCCCGGCGCGGCGACTCGCCCGCAGATCTTGCAATGGGAATGATCGACCGCCCCGGCCATCGGCGGTCGAGGCCCCCCGGACGGAGAGGCGTTTGGCTTCGATCAGGCCGACTTCGGGCTCTCGGCCTTCC
>DASYZN010000279.1:0-1612 GCA_035946105.1 Thermoplasmata archaeon
GGACCCGGGGTCAGACGGATTCCTCGATCTCACCGGTGACCGGCGCCCCGGTCAGTTCACCGGCGATCTCCGAGAGGGTGGACAGGTGCGACTCCACCTCCCGGGGGGTATGGACGACCGAGACCGTCCATTGCTCGTCGGCCCCGGTCCCGGAGGGGATCAACCCCCGATTCAGACACAGGTAGTAGTAGAGGATCGAGCGCTCGCCATCGACGGTCAGGAAGCTCCTCCAGTCGTGGACGGGGTGGTCGGAGAAGTAGACCGTCCCGGACGGGCCATCGGCGGATACATGCCCGACGATGTGGTGGTCGCGGAAGATCTGGCCGTAGCCGTCGGCGAGCTTTTCGCAGAGCGTCGCGGCGCGCGCCATGTTCTCCTCCGTGAGGACGTGGTCCAGGGTCGCCCGGCAGCAGGCGATCGAGAGCGGATTGGCGTTGAACGTCCCCGCGTGGGGGATCTTGCGCGGGCCGATCCCGTCGAGCATCCCCGGTCCGCCGGCGATGGCGGACAGCGGCGCCCCGCAGGCGATGGACTTGCCCATCAACATCAGGTCGGGCCGCACCCCGAAGCGGCCGAACGCGCCGCGCGGGTACTTCGACGCCGTCTTGACCTCGTCGAAGATGAGCATCGCCCCGAGGCGGTCGCACAGCTCGCGGAGGCCCTCGAGGAAGCCGGGCCGGGGGAGAACCAAACCCATGTTCATCGGGACCGGCTCGAGGATGATGGCCGCGAGATCGTCGCCGATCTCCTTCGCGATCCTCTCGGTGGAGTCCAGGTCATTGAACGGCGCCACCCGCGTGCGCTCGGTGAGCTCGGGGAGCACCCCTGGCCCGGCGGGGGCCGATGCCGGCCGATCGGCAGGACCCGCATTCTCCGGCCGGGGCTTCACCCCGACCAACAGCGAATCGTGGGAGCCGTGGTAGCCCCCCTCGAACTTCAGGATGTAGCGGCGGCGGGTGCGCCCGCGTGCGATCCGAACGGCGTGATGGGTCGCCTCGAGACCGGTCGAACTGAACCGGATCTGGGCCATGCTGAATCGACGACACAGGCGCTCGGCGACCGCCGGCGTCTCCCCCCACTCGTAGCCGTAGAGCGCGCCATCGCGCAACTGACGGCCCATCGCCTCCACCAGTTTCGGGTGGGCGTGGCCGCTGGCCAGTCCGCCGAAGCCCATGTTGAAGTCGAGATACTCGTTCCCATCGACATCCCACAGGTGGACGCCCTCGGCCCGGCGAACGTAGAACGGGTAGGGCTCGAGGTACCGATAATTGCTGTGCACCCCGAGCGGGGTGTATTCCGTGGCCCGGCGCCACAGCGCCTCCGAAGCCGGAGTTCGGCGCTCGTACGCCTTCATCGCGGCAGTGAGTCGCGGGTCCACGGAACGCTCCGGTCGCGCGGGAGGGGCACGACCCATGCCTCCTCCTTCGAGACCCGATATTACTCCATCGAGGACCGCCGGTAGGACCCCCCCCACGGGGTCCTCGGCGGATCGGGATGAGTCCCAGGGGTGCGGTTTTCTTCGCGGGTACCTGCCCCCGGCAGATGCGCGCGGTCGTGCTGGGCGGAGGGGGACTGACCGGCCGGTGCGCGGTCCGCGATCTCGCGGTCGGGC
>DASYZN010000280.1:0-3954 GCA_035946105.1 Thermoplasmata archaeon
GACCTGGTCTGGGAGGCGTTCGGCACCTGGGTCGCCGACTACTGGTTCGCCCTTCGGAGCCCCGTCGATCTCATCGGGCGGGCCCGCGAGACCCTGAAGGACCCGCTCATCTTCCACGAGTTCGAGTGGCTCCACGGACGCATCCTTCGGCTCGACCGGCTGATGCTCGGACCGACCCACACGGCCGTCCTCGAGCGGGACGAGGATGTCCGCATCCTCCTGAAGCGCGAGGCCGAGCTCGACATCCGCTGACCGGATCCCGGCCGCGAGGGCGCTCCCTAAATACGGCCCGTTCCGCTCGGCGCCGTTCGACCATGTCGGAGGGTCGGTCGGCGTGGGCGCGCTACCGCGGCCGCCCCGTCGACGTCCGGCCCGGGGAGAGCCTCGCGGCCTGGTGGGGGCGGCGCGGGGTCGCGATCGTGCAGCGGTCGATCCGATACCACCGACCGAGGGCGCCGTTCTGCGGGATCGGGCACTGCACGAACTGCCTTGTGCGGGTGAACGGCCGGCCGAACGTGCGCGCCTGCCGGTACCGGCCCGTCCCCGGCGATCGGATCGAGACCGAGAACGCCTGGCCCTCCCCGACCTTCGACATCCTCGGGGCGCTCGACCCGATCTTCGCCCGCGGCCTCGACACGCTGCACGGATTCACCCGGCCCGCCTTCGCCCGGCCGCTCTATCACCGGGTCGTCCGGGGCCTCGCCGGCTTCGGATCGATCGCCGACGCGCCCTCCCCCGTCCGACCGGGCCTCCGATTCGAGGCGGACCATCTCGTCCTGGGCGCGGGGACCTCGGGCCGGGCCGCCGTGGAGCGGCTCGCCTCGGGCGGCGGGACGGGGCTCTGGCTCGATCGGGGCGAGGTCCCGAATGCGCCCGGGGGGTTCCGGACCCTCCCGAGGACGACCGCGCTCTTCCTCCCCCCGCCGACCGGCCCCGCCGAGCGGCCGTTCCGACTGCTCGCCGCCTCTGAGGACCACGTGGGCGTGGAGATCCGGGCCCGCGACGTCGTCGTCGCGGTCGGAGGCTACGACGCCTCGCTCCTCTTCCCCGGGAACGATCGGCCCGGGGTCCTCACCGGCGACGGCGCGCTCGCGCTCGCCCCCGACCCGACGGCCCCCGGATTCCGTCGCGCGATCCTCGTCGGGGGCGGCGAACGGGCCGCGCGCCTCCTCGCGACGTTCGGCGAGCGGATCGACGCGGTCGTCGCCCCGGGCCCGGTGGGGCCCGAGGTGAGCCGGCTCGCGTCCGAGCGCGGCGTGCCGATCTATCCGAGGACGTTGATCCTCGAGGCCCTTGGCCGCCGGAGGGTCCGGGCCGTCCGATTGTCGTCCCGATCGAACGGGATCCCGTTCGACGTCCCGGGCGACGCGGTGATCCTCGCCCACCGGCGGCTCCCGAACCCGCAGCTCCTGTTCCAGTCGGGCGCCTCCATGGCCTGGCGGGCCTCGTCCGCCGCCTACTACCCGACCCGGTCGAACGGCGTCGCCACCAGCGTGCCGGGGCTCTTCGCGGTCGGGGAGGCCGGGGGGTTCGACCCCGCCCGCGCCGCGTCGAGCGGCCGGGCGGCCGCCGCCTCGATCCTCGACCCCGCCGCCCCGGTCGAGCGCGAGCCCCCGACGCCGTCCGTCGACGGCCCGTCGGAGCTCGAGGGGTACTATCGCGAGCTCCTCCCGAAGCTCTCGGGGCGGGGGAAATCGATCGCCTGCCCGTGCGAGGACATCCTGCTCGCCGAGATCGTCGAGGCGAACCGTCGGGGCTACCGGGGGATCGAGGTGATCAAGCGCTACACGGGGGTCGGCACGGGCCTCTGCCAGGGGCGCTACTGCCTCCCGGACGCCCTCCTAGTGCTCGCCCTCCTCGAGGGGCGCCCGCCCCCGGAGGTCGGCTACATCACCCAGCGGCCGCCGGTCGTTCCCGCGAACCTCGGCGCCCTGGCAGGACTCGCCGCCGATCCGACCCCCGAGGGCCCGTGAGCCGGCCCGCCCGGGACCGCTACCGCGTCGTCGTCGTCGGGGCCGGGATCGTCGGCCTCTTCACGGCCTACCGGCTCGCCAAGGCCGGCGCCGGCCCGATCCTCGTCGTCGACCGCGGCTTCCTCTCCGCCGGAGCGTCCGGTCGCAACGGGGGCGGGGTGCGGCAGCAGTGGGAGACCCGCGCGACGGTCCGGCTCGCCCGGGAGGCCGTCCGGGCGTATCGGGGGTTCGGGCGGGAGTTCGGCACCAACCCCTGGTTCCGGCAGGGCGGCTACCTCTTCCTCGCCGGGAGCGCCCCGGAGATGGCGCGCCTGCGCGCCGTGCACGAGGTCGTCGCCGCGGAGGGGCTCCGAAGCCGGGTCCTCGCCCCGGGCCAGCTCGGGGCGATCGCGCCCGAGCTCTCCGGGGCCGGGATCGCCGGGGCGACGTTCCTCGCCTCGGACGGCACCCTCTACCCGTTCCCCGCGGTCTGGGGGGTCTACGAACGGGCCCGCGAGCTCGGCGTCGAGGTCGCCTTCGGGCTCGAGGCGACCGGGGTCCGCTCCGACGCGGGCCGCCTCCACGGGCTCACCTATCCCGGCGGCGCCGTGGCGACGGAGGCCGTGGTCAATGCGGCCGGCGGCTGGTCCGGCGAGTTCGCCCGGCGCGCCGGGCTCGAGGTCCCCAACGTCGCCTCGCGGCACGAGATCCTCGCGACGGAGCCGCTCAAGCCGTTCCTCGATCCGATGGTGATCCGCCTCTCCGACGGGCTCTACGTGAGCCAGACGATGCGCGGGGAGCTCGTCGGCGGCCTCACGATCCCCCACCCGCCGGGCGTCGCGCCGGGGCTCGGGAGCTCCCCCGAGTTCCTGCCCACGATGGCCCGCGCCCTCGTGACCCTCTTCCCTCGGCTCGGCTCGCTCTCCGTCCTGCGGGCCTGGTCGGGCTACTACGACGACACCCCGGACGGCCTCCCGATCATCGGAGAGGACCCGAGGCTCTCGGGGTTCTTCCACGCGAACGGCTTCGGTGGCCACGGGTTCATGCTGGCGCCGGCCTCGACCGTCCGGATCGCCCGCTCGGTCCTCGGGGAACCGATCGACCTCGATCCCGCGGAGTTCGGGATCGCCCGGTTCCTGGGGCCCCGGCCCCCGACGACCTCCGAGCACCTGCAGCCGGGCTAGCGCTCGCCCCTCCGCCCCGACGTCGAAACCGTATTGGGAGCGCCCCGGGCTCCTCGCCCGATGGACCCGTCGCCGTCGTTCCCGTTCCGCGTCGACGAGCGGCCCCGCCCCCAGGCCGCCGAGTCCGTCCAGAAGGCCGCCTTCCGGGGCGCGATCACCGGCGCCGACGCCTTCCCCGCCACCCGGGCGGCCGTCCGATTGGACGGGGAGCTCCTGCGGCTCGGCAACCGCTTCGTGCGATGGCCGAAGTACCGCGAGATCGCGTTCATCGCCGCCGGGAACGCGGCGGCCTCCCAGGCGCTCGCCGTCAACGAGTCCCTCGGCGAGCGGCTCACCCAGGGACTCGTCGCCGGCCCGGATTCGCTGCCGCCCGAGGTCCCGTTCCGCTCCGTGCGGGTGCCGAGGGGCTACCCGGGCTCCCGGGAGGGGGAGGAGGCCGGGCGGCTCGCCCTCGAGCTCGCCCAGGGGCTCTCGGAGGGGGACCTCCTCCTGCTCCTCCTCTCGCCGGGCGCCTGGACGAGCCTGGTCGCGCCCCCGGCCGGGCTCGCGGGCGCCGAGTTCGGTCGCTGGCTCGCCGAGCTCGCCCGACGCTCGTCGAACTCCCGCCTCGCCCTCCTCGCCGCGGCGGCGGTCGGCGACGGCGGCTCCGACGGACGGCTCTCGGAGGCCCCCCGGGGCGCCGAGGTCGTTCCGATCGTCGTCGACCGCGGCGATGGGGCGGCCGTCACGGGAGGCTCCCCGGCCCGCCGCCTCACCGACGGCGAGCGCGCCGAGGCGCTCGCCGGGGCCGAGGCGATCGATCTCCTGGGCCCGCTGCC
>DASYZN010000281.1:0-4588 GCA_035946105.1 Thermoplasmata archaeon
GATGGCGGGACCAGTGCCCCTGCAACGCCCGCTCGAGCTCGACGAGCTCGAGCCCCTCGACGCTCCCGGCCCGTTCCCCGGATTGGTTCAGGAGCTTCAGGACCCTCGAGAGCATCTCGTGGAAGGCGTAGGCCTTCTCCTCGGGCGCGACGGGGTCGAGCATCCCCACGGCACGGGGTCGACCCGAGATAACCCCGCCCTCGGCCTAGCGATATAACCCGCCCTCCCCGTAGGGCGGCGGTTCTCCGATGGCGTGCACCTGCATGGCCCCGGCGCGGTGCCTCGTCTGCAACGCGTCGGTCCGGGTCCCGCTGTCGAACTTCGAGAGCTCGAGCGCGGGCTCGCTCCTCGTCGACCGGTTCGCCCGTCGGGAGACCGCCGCCAACCGGGAGGCGCTCCGCCGCCTCATCGAGGGCTCCTGCCCGTGCCCGGATTGCGGGAGCACCGTCTCCGTCACCCACTCGAGGGCCTGCTTCGCCATGGCCCTCGTGACCGCGGGGGTCCCGCTGCACGAGCGGGAATCGATCCTGTCGAAGATCGTCTTCCCCGAGGGGTAGGGCCCGGACTGGGGGGGATCGAGCCGTGGCCCCCGACGACTCGTTCCTCGTCACGCCGTACGAGGTGAAGGGCCGGATCGACTACGCCCGCCTCCGCGAGCTCTTCGGCACCCAGGAGCTCACCCAACCGCTCGCGGAACGCATCGCCCGATTGGCCGGACGGCCGGCCCATCCCCTGATCCGCCGGGGGGTCTACTTCTCCCACCGCGACCTCTCCGAGCTCCTGGACGGCTACGAGCGGGGGACGAAGTTCTTCCTCTACTCGGGCCGAGGGCCGTCCGGGCCGCTCCACACCGCCCACCTGCTGCACTTCGAGCTCTGCCGGTGGCTCCAGGAGGCGTTCCACGCCGAGATGTACATCCAGATCACCGACGACGAGAAGAGCTGGGCCCGGGGGTTGCCGAGGGAGACGACCGCCCGGTGGGGCCGCGAGAACCTCCTCGACATCCTGGCGGTCGGCTTCGATCGCCATCGGACCCACGTCTTCTTCGACAGCCGATCGATCCGGGCGCTCTACCCGATCGCCATCGACGTCGCCCGGCGGGTCAACTACTCGACGGTGAAGGCGGTCTTCGGGTTCAAGCCGTCGACGAACATCGGCCTCCTCTTCTACACCGCGCTCCAGTCGGTCCCCTGCTTCTACCCCTCGTGGGTCGAGGGACGATCGGTCCCGTGCCTCATCCCGTGCGGGATCGACCAGGACCCGCACTTCCGCATCACGCGGGACGTCGCCGAACCGTTGGGGTTCCCGAAGCCCGCGCTATTGCACAGCCAGATGACGACCGGCCTGTTGGGCGACCGCGCCATGTCGACCACGGGGGCGCCCGAGCAGAACGCGGTCTTCCTCAACGATCCCCCGAAGACGGTGGAGCGCAAGATCCGTTCCGCCTTCACGGGGGGCCGGTCGACCGTCGAGGAACAGCGCCGCCTCGGCGCCGTCCCCGAGGTCTGCTCCGTCTGGGCGCTCTGGAGGAGCCAGTTCGCCCCGGACGACGCCGAGTTCGAGTCGATCACCCGGGACTGCCGATCCGGCGCGCTCCTCTGCGGGGAGTGCAAGTCCCGCCTGATCCCCCGGGTGCAGTCGTTCCTCGAGGAGCATGAGCAGCGCCGGAAGGCCGTCGAGGGCTGGGCCGAATCGCTCATCGTCGAGACGCCTCCCGTCCCCCGGGAGCGCCCCGCGACCCCCGCCTAGCGGAGCTCGCCGGGACCCCAGTCCGGATCCGCCGGGGCCTTCGGACGGACCGGGGGCACCGGACCGCGGTCGTCCCGGGGGCCGCCGATCCCGTAGGCGCCCGAGATCTGGGGGGTCGCGGCCGTGACCAGGTGGAGCATGGGGCGGAAGAGGGAGCGCCGCGCCCGCTCGGGATCGAGGGTGTAAGCCCGCTCGTAGGCGGCGATGGCCTCCTCCTCGTCCCCGAGCGAGAGGAGGGAGAGGGCGAGGTCGAGCCAGCTCGTCACCTCGTGCTCGGACTCCTCCTCCCCCGGCTCCTCGAGATGGGGGTCCAACGCGTCGTTGACCGGCTCCTCGAGCGGCGGTTCGCCGGTCTCCCGGGAGAGGACGAGGGCCCGCTCGAAGGCGGCCTTCGCCTCCCCCTCGTCGCCGGATTCGGAGAAGGCGACGCCGAGGCGGTGCCAGGCGACGAGGTCGTCCGGCGCCAGGGCGACCGCGTGCCGGTAGGCCGAGACGGCCTGGGGCCATTCGGAACGCATCGATCGGGCGACCCCGAGGTGGAACCACGCCTCCCCATCCTCCGGGGCGAGCTCGATCGCCTTGGCGAGCGAGCGCTCCGCCTGGTGGGAGTTCCCCAAGTGGGCGTAGGACATCCCGAGGTAGGTCCACCCGCGGGCGTCCAAGGGGTCGGAGCGCAGCCCCTCCTCGAGGAAGTCGACGGCGCGCGCATACTGACCTCGGATGAAGTAGCTGACCGCTAGATCGAACGTCTGGCCGTTCATGGGTCCCGGAACCCGACGTCGATTCGGGTCGAACCCCGAATAAAGCCTCCTTTCGAGGGGCAGGAGGCCGCCGGGTCTTCCGGGCCCCCCGTGCTACGGTCGCCATCGGCCCGACGCGCTCTTAAATAGGCCGCCCGGCTCGGGCCCTCCGAAGGAATCCGAGACCTCCCCCCGTTCGAGCGACCCCGTCAGCCAATTTTTGACGCGCGACGCATGGACTGGGCGGCGGTCCCGCTTCCGAGAACGCGAAACGCGAACCGAGGAACGACATGGAGAAGACCCTGACCAAAGTGAGAGACCTGACGCCGAGCTCGAAGCAAGTGAACGTCCACGCCAAGGTGATGAACGTGGGCGACGCCAAGGAGGTAATGGGGAAGTACGGCGACCCGAGGAAGGTCGCCGAGGCGGTCATCGGCGACGATACCGCGACGATCACCCTCTCCCTCTGGAACGAGCAGATCGGCTCGATCGCGAAGGACGACGTCATCCTGATCGACAACGGCTACGTCTCCCTCGTGCGCGGCCACATGCGCCTGAACGTCGGGCGCTACGGGACGCTCACGAAGTCGACGGACCCGATCGGCGAGATCAACCAGAGCCTCGACATGAGCCAGCAGGAGTTCGAGTCCGAGCGCCGCTCGTTCGGCGGCGGCGGCGGCTTCCGTGACCGCGGCAGCGGCGGCTACGGCGGCGGCGGGCGCGGCTACGGCGGCGGTGGCGGTGGCGGTGGCGGCGGTGGGGGCGGCGGCGGAGGCGGCGGTGGCCGCGACCGCTCCGACACCTACAAGCGCTACTAGCGCGGCGCCGTCGGACCCAACCGGGGGGGCGAGGCCCCCCCAACCCCTTCGAACCCCTTCCCTTCGAGTCCCTCGTGAGCGGGCGCTCGGGCGGCCGCCCGTCGCCCGAATCGCATTAAATAGCCCGCGCCGCCTCGGTCCCCCGACGATGTCGGACGAGCCGGGTCCCGAGCTCACGCTCTACGTGCGCTCGAAGAAGGTCGTCACGAGCTTCTACCGCCCCCCGCCCCCGTCCGGCGGCGGCTCGAGCGCGCCCGAGATCGGGATGGCGGGCGACCACGGCGCCGCCCGGTCGGAGGGGAACGAGGCCGGCTCGGCGTCCGCCGAGGAGTTCTTCCTCTCCGACGACCAGGCGCGATGCGTCGCGCTCGCCGAGGAGCTCGCGGCGAAGCGGGGCTACCAGGTCAAAGTCCTCGACGTCGCCCGCGCGGGACCCATCGAGCGGCTGTTCGCCGACCGCCTGAAGGGGGTCGAGAGGTTCCCGGTCCTCGTCGGCCCCGGGAACGCCCGGCTCGAGGGCGCCGAGGCGTTCACCGAGGAGCACCTCTCCGAGATGATGCCGGCGGAGATGCAGGCCGTCCGGGCGTTCACCTACCTCAAGGTGCGCGGCGGGGACCTCGAGCGGATCCGCACGCACCTCCTCGGCTTTCCCGAGGTCCGCGAGCTCCACCTGCTCACGGGCGACTGGGACATCTTCGTCGTCCTCGA
Source organism: Thermoplasmata archaeon (assembly GCA_035946105.1). GTDB lineage: Archaea > Thermoplasmatota > Thermoplasmata > Lutacidiplasmatales > UBA184 > Lutacidiplasma. The sequence continues at coordinate 4,016 of DASYZN010000281.1, forward strand.
GTTCCGCGACCCGGGGCAGAAGAAGCGCCAGGTCCTCGATTTCGTCACCGAACGGATCCGCCGGATCCCCGAGGTGCTCGACACGAGCACCCTCGTGCCGGAAGACTCGGTGTCGAAGTTCCCCTTCTAGCCGCGAGCGGCGCTCCGGCGCCCGATCACTCAGCGCCGATCCCGCTCGCGGGGCTCTTCCGGCCCCCGTCCGAGGGGGGACGGGTCGAGGTCGGCATCGGGACCCCGCGGGCCGAGGGGGCGCCCCCGCGGGCCTTCCCGGGCTCGGGCGATCCGTAGAGCGCGGTCACCGTGAGCGGGTGGTCCCGCATCCAGGCGATCCCCTCGATGTAGGCCTGGAACGCCTCGAGGCTCGTGAAGAGGGGGATCCCGAGCTCGACGGCCCGGCGGCGCAGGACGTATTCGTCCTCGAGCATCCGCTCGAGCTTCTCCTGGGTGAGCGACGAGGGGAGGTTCAGCATGAGGTCGATGTCCCCGCCGTCCAACGCCTCGAGGACGTTCGGATGGCGGTCGGGCTCGCTCACCTTGTGGAGGGTCCGGACCCCCCGGAACCCCCGGGCGGAG
>DASYZN010000282.1:0-4147 GCA_035946105.1 Thermoplasmata archaeon
CGAGGTACGGGTAACTGCGGTCGTCCTTGAGGAGGGTGTTGTACCTCGGCTGGTACTGCTTCACGAGGCTCGCCTCGAGGAGGAGGGCCTCCCGCTCGCTCACGGTCGGGACGAACTCGACCGACGCGCTCGCGGCGAGGATCGAGCCGTCCTTCTCGACGCGGGCGTGCAGGTGGTCGAGGACCCGCCGCCGGAGGTGGCGGGACTTCCCGACGTAGACGACCTCGGAGCGGGCCGTCCGGAAGAGATAGACCCCCGGGACCCCGGGCGCGGTCCGGAACCCCTCGCCCGAGCTCGCGGCGAGCTCGCTCGCGGGGACGAACCCCTCCTCCCCGGGGGGCCGGTCGCTCATCGGGCGCGCACGGCGAGCTCGGGGCGCGCCCCGAGCACATGGGGGGCGAGGAACTCGGCGGTGAACGAGCCCCGGGTCCGCGCGACCTCCTCCGGGGTGCCGGTGGCGACCACCCGACCGCCCCCGTCCCCTCCTTCGGGGCCGAGGTCGACGATCCAGTCCGCGCTCTTCAGCACGTCGAGGTTGTGCTCGATGACGACGACCGTGTTGCCGCCCTCCCGGAGCCGGAAGAGGACGTCGAGGAGCTTCTCGACGTCCTGGAAGTGGAGTCCCGTCGTCGGTTCGTCCAGGAGGTAGAGGGTGCGGCCCGTCGGCGCCTTCGCGAGCTCGAAGGCGATCTTGATCCGCTGGGCCTCGCCGCCGGAGAGGGTCGTCGCGCTCTGGCCCAGCTGGACGTACCCGAGCCCGACGGCGCTCAGGAGCTCGAGCCGGCTCTCGATCCGACGGTGCAGGCGGAAGAAGTCGAGGGCCTCGTCGACGGTCATCGCGAGGACGTCGGCGATCGATCGACCCTTGAACTTCACCTCGAGGGTCTCCGAATTGTACCGCTGGCCCTTGCACTCCTCGCAGGCGACGTAGACGTCCGGCAGGAAGTGCATCTCGTATCGGATCACCCCGTCCCCATCGCAGGCCTCGCACCGGCCGGCGGAGACGTTGAAGCTGAACCGGCCCGGACCGAACCCCCGCGCCTTCGCCTCCGGGAGCCCGCTGAACAGCTCGCGGATCGGAGTGAAGAGCCCGGTGTAGGTCGCGGGGTTGCTGCGGGGCGTCCGGCCGATCGGGGATTGGTCGATCAGGAGGACCCGGTCGATCTGGTCGATCCCCTCGATGTAGTCGTGCTTCCCCGGGACGTCCCGGCCGAGGCCCAGGTGCCTGCGGGCCGCCTTGTAGAGGATCTCCTCGAGGAGGGTCGACTTCCCGCTCCCGGAGACCCCGGAGAACGCGACGAACGTCCCGAGGGGGATGCGGACCTCCTCGCCCTTCAGATTGTTCTCCCTCGGACCGTGGACCACGAGCCATCGCTCCCCGGGCGCTCGACGCGCGACGGGGATCGGGATCGACCGGCGGCCCGACAGGAAGGCGCCCGTGATCGACCGGGGAGCGCCGTCGATCTCCTTCGGCGGGCCGGCGAAGAGGAGCTCGCCGCCCAAGCGGCCGGCCCCGGGCCCCAGGTCGACGAGCCAGTCCGCCTGCCGCATGGTCGCCTCGTCGTGCTCGACGACGAGCAGGGTGTTGCCGAGGTCCCTCAGCGTCTTCAGGGTCGAGAGGAGGCGCCCGTGATCGCGAGGGTGGAGGCCGATCGACGGCTCGTCGAGGATGTAGAGCACCCCGACGAGGCCCGAGCCGATCTGGGTGGCCAGCGCGATCCGCTCCGCCTCGCCGCCCGAGAGCGTCGCCGAGCCCCGGTCGAGGGTGAGGTAGGTGAGGCCGACGTTCTCGAGGAAGCCGAGCCGCGCCCGGATCTCCTTGACGACCTGGCCGACGATCTGCTCGTCCCGGTCGCTCAGCGCGAGCTCTCGGAAGATCGTCACGAGGGCCGAGACCGGCGTCTTGGAGAGCTCGGCGATCGATCGGCCGAGGACCGTGACGGCGAGGCTCTCCGGTTTCAACCGGTCGCCGTGGCACGCCTGGCACGGCACGAAGGTCATGAAGCCCATGTAGTACTCCTTCGCCCCCTCGCTTTTCGTCGCCTTCCAGCGCCGTTCGACCGCGGCGGCGAGGCCCTCTCGAAGCCACCCGCCCCCCCACCAGTGGCCCGACCACCGCCCGCCGGACGAGAGGGAGCGCTCCGATCCCCGGAACAGGGCCTCCCAGCCCTTCGAGGAGAGCTCGGAGACCGGGCGTTTCGGGTCGTAGTCGAAGAGCTTCCCGAACCGTTCGAGGGAGTCCGATTCGGGGGCGAGGCCCCAGACCGAGATCGCCTTGCCGAGCGGCTTCGACCGGTCCGGGATGATCAGGTCGGGGTCCGCGCGCAGGGTCGCCCCGATGCCGTGGCATTCTGGGCAGGCCCCGTAGGGATTGTTGAAGGAGAACATCCTAGGCGTCAGCTCCTCGACCGAGAAGCCGCACTTCGGGCAGGCCCGGCGGCTCGAGTAGAGGGTCCGCTTCCCGTGGGCGTCCCGCAGGACGACGAGCCCGTCGGAGAGCTCGCGGGCGAGGGCGATCGCCTCCGAAAGCCTCGGCCCCTCCTCGCCGGCCTCTAAGGCGTCCACGACGACCTCGATGGTGTGCTTGCGGTGCTTCTCGAGCTTCGGCTCGGGCGCCCCGCGGCGCAGCTCCGACCCGTCGATGACGAGCCGCCGGTAGCCCTCCTTGCGAAGCCGCTCTAAGACGTCCTTGAACTCCCCCTTTTTGCCCCGCACCACCGGCGCGAGGATCTCGATCCGGCCGCGGCCCGGCCGGCCCTGGATCGACTCGACGATCCGGTCGACCGACTGGGGCGCGATCTCCTCGCCGTCGTTCGGGCAGTGCGGGACGCCGATGCGGGCGAAGAGGAGGCGCAGGAAGTCGTGGATCTCCGTGACGGTGCCGACGGTGGAGCGGGGGTTGCGGCTCCCCGCCCGCTGCTGGATCGCGATGGCCGGGCTCAGCCCCTCGATCGAGTCGACGTCGGGCTTGTCCATCTGGCCGAGGAACTGGCGCGCGTAGCTCGAGAGGCTCTCGATGTAGCGGCGCTGCCCCTCGGCGAAGAGCGTGTCGAAGGCGAGCGAGGACTTCCCCGAGCCGCTCACCCCCGTGATCACGATGAAGGCGTTCCTCGGCAGGTCGAGGGAGACGTTCTTCAGGTTGTGCTGGCGGGCGCCGCGGATGCGCAGCCGCTCGGAGCCCCGGGGATCGACGGCCATCGGAGGCTCACCGACCGAACAACGTGGCGCGGACCTCGTCGAGACGGGCGAGGACGTGCTCCTGGACCCGATGGCCGAGGGCGGCGCTCGCGGGGCGGGTGTCGCCGACGACCCCCAGGGCGCCCTCCGCGTCAGCCAAGTTCCCCGGGCCTTCGGTCGGCGACCTGCGGCGACCGACCGGCCGCTCGGGGCCGACCAGCTCCGGGGCGAGGGCGAGGAGCCGGGAGGTCTCGAGGAGGCCGGCATGCCCGTCGTCCTCCGGGGCCTCGCGCCCCCTCAGCTCGTAGACGAACTCGTAGTCGGAAAGGACGCGGGCCTTAAGGCCCGGGCGTTCGGTCATCGCCGCCTCGCACCCCTCACGCAATGCCGCCAGGTGCGGGCGCTCCGCGTGGCCCGAGAGCACTAGGACCCGTCGGGCCCCCGACGCGCCGAGCGACGTGAGCAGGCCCCGAGCGGTCGCCGCGAGCGTGCTCGCATCGAGCGAAACGGTCCCCGGAAGGCCCGCCGCCCCCCGGCAGACCCCGTAGGGGAGCGACGGGGCGAGGAGCGCCTCCCAGCGGGTCCCGAGGGCACGGGCCGTCACCTCGGCCTGGATCTGGTCCGCGGAGAGCGGCAGGTGCGGGCCGTGCGCCTCGAGCGCCCCGACCGGCAGCACGACGATCGGGTCGGAGGCGATCGCCTCCGCGAACGTATGGGAGTCCATCTCCGAGATCCTCTGCATGCCGAGGGGTCGGGATTCTCATCGGGAGGCGCTATTTAACGCGGGGCGGAAGAGCGCGTAACGCCGCTCGGCCGGTCCCCCGGCCCGAGGGCCCCGGAGGTTCAGCCGGTCGATGGGGCGCTTCCGTCGGCCTCACCGACCGAGGCCTCGGCCGGCGCGCTCTTGGTCGTCCGCCGGCGTCGCGGGGCCTTCGCAGGGGCCTCGACCGGGGCGACCGGCGTGGGGGGC
>DASYZN010000283.1:0-3294 GCA_035946105.1 Thermoplasmata archaeon
GCCGCCGTACAACGTCCTGCTGAAGGACGACCGCAGCGACCCGTACCTCGCCGTCACCGTCGGCGAGGAGTTTCCCCGCATCCTGTTCGTCCGACGACCCCGCCGCCGCGCGGGCACGCTGCTCTTCGGCCCGTACACGAGCGCCCGCGAGGCCCGCGGCCTCCAGAAGCTCCTCTCCGACACCTTCCAGCTTCGGCAGTGCGTCCACCTGCCGAAGCAGGCCTGCCTGTACTACCACCTCGGCACCTGCAGCGCCCCTTGCATCCAGGCGGTCACCGACGTCGGCTACAAGGACCAGGTCGACCGGACGATCCGGATCCTCCGGGGGGAGGCGCGCGACCTGAAGCGCGAGGTCGAGGGGGCGATGCGGAGCGCGGCCTCCGAGGAGAGGTTCGAGCGGGCCGCGGCGCTGCGCGACGCCCTCCAGGGGCTCTCGGCCCTCGCGGAGCGCCAGCACGTCGTCGGGGCGGGCCGGGGCCGCTCCGACGTGATCGCCGTCGCCTACCCGACGGACCCCAGCATGCTGAGGGTCGCCGTCGGGCTCCTCCGGATCGAGGAGGGCGAGGTGCGGGGCACCGAACCCCACCTCCTCCGGATCCCCCCGGACGACGCCCCCGACCTCGGCGAGGTCCTCCGCCAGTTCCTGACCCAGTACTACGGCCACCGGCTCGAGCAGCCCGGGCGGATCTACATCCAGGGGGCGAGGCCTCCCGGGATCGACGAGACCGTCGACTGGCTCGAGGGGGAGCGGGGGATCGAGGTCCGCTTCCGCCCGACGGGCCGCGCGGCCTCGCACGCCCGCTTGGCCGAGCGGCTCGCCCGGGCCCACGTCGACTCGGTCGGGGTGCGGCCCGCGCCCCGGGAGGTCCTCTCGGCCCTCCAGAGCCTCCTCACCCTCCCGACGATCCCGACCCGGATCGAGGGGATCGACATCTCGATCTTCCAGGGATCGAACGCCGTGGGGTCGCTCGTCGTCTTCGAGCGCGGCGCTCCCGCGAAGTCGGAGTACCGCCGCTACCGGATCCGTTCCGTCGAGGGGACGAACGACTTCGCCATGGTCCATGAGGTCGTCTACCGGCGGTTCTTCCGGCGGCTCGCCGAGGAGGAGATCCTCCCCGACCTCCTCCTGATCGACGGGGGGCGCGGCCAGCTGAACGCCGCGCTCGACGCCCTCGGGGAGCTCCACCTCTCCGACCGGCTGCCGACGATGGGGCTCGCGAAGCGCCTGGAGGAGGTCTACCTGCCGGATCGGGCCGAGCCGTTGCGGCCCAACCCGAACGCCCCCGCGATGCTTCTCTTGAGGGCGGTCCGGGACGAGGCCCACCGCTTCGCCGTCACCTACCATAGGACCCGCCGGCGGATCGGTCTGCGCGAGGAGGCCGATGCCGCCGGGGTGGGGCCGGACGCGCTCGCCGGCGGCCCGTGGGGCCGGGGCCCGACTACTTCGCGTTCTTGGCCGAGCGGTCCGGGGTCCCGATGAACGGAAGCCCCGAGACCCTTCGGCCGACCTCGGCGGGGTTCAGGCGGCGGAGCTCCTTCTCCGGTTCGAGGATGGCGACGTCGAGCGCCTCGGGCGGGAACGGGGTCGGCGAGCCCTCGGCGACGGCCTGCACGGCGAGCTTGAAGGCGCTCTCCTCGGTCCGGGTCGGCGGGATCTTCTCCTCGAGGAAATCGGCGACCGCGCGGCGGTTGCGGCCGATCGCGTAGGCCTTCCAGCCGATCGTCGCGCCGCTCGGGTCGAGCTCGATGAGGCCGGGCGTCCCGTTCCCCGAGAATCCGCCCAACAGCAGGGAGACGGCGAACGGCCGCGTCCCGCCGAACTGGGTGAACTGCTGGAGATGGGTCCCGAGGGAGTGGCCGAGGAGGGTGTACGGCGCCGCCTCCCCGAAGGTGATCCGGTGGCGCTGGGCCTCGAGCCGAAGGAACTCGACGAGGACGCGGGAGTCCGCGATGAGCCCGGCGGTCACGCAGCCCAGGCCCGGGTCGATGGCGAAGCTCTTCTCGATCGAGCCGGCCTCGGCGAGGGAGCTCACCGGGAGGTTTCGGTAGGCGACGAAGACGATCCCCGGGTCGTAGGTGACCGCGACCGCGGTCCCGCCCATCTGGATCGCCTGGAGGGCGTACTCCACCTGGAAGAGGCGTCCGTCGGGGGAGAAGACGGTGCTCGCTCGGTCGTACGCCATCTGGCCGGGTTGCATCTCCATCTCGAACGGCCTCGGTCGGCGGCGGGCACGCGGGGGGGGGATTTGAGCCTAAGCCTTCCGACTATCCTCCACGCCACCTGGGTCCGGGGAGCCGCCGGACCCGCCCCACGTCCGACGGACCGACAAGCCTATGGACGCTCGGACGCCCTTCGGGAGGATGCCGATCCCGCCGCTCACGATGCTCCCGATGGCGTCGAGCCACCGCGGCGCCCTCTCGAAGGCCTGCACCCAGTGCTCCGAAGGGAAGAAGATGGTCCTCTTTGTCTCGGGCCTCTGCCGGTTCCGCTGCTTCTACTGCCCCGTCTCCGAGCGTCGGAACCAGCACGACGAGACGTACGCCAACGAGCGGCTCGTCCGGACCGACGAGGACGTGCTCGACGAGGCGAGGAGCATCGGGGCCGAGGGGACCGGCATCACGGGGGGCGACCCCCTCGGCGTCTTCGATCGGACCCTCCACTATGTCGAGCTCCTGAAGCGGACGTTCGGCCCCTCCCACCACATCCACCTCTACACCCACGAGCCGAACCAGGCGAAGCTCGAACGGCTCGCTCGGGCGGGGCTCGACGAGTTCCGGCTCCACATCCCGCACTACCTCTGGGGACCGCTCACCTCGGACGGGCGATCGTACCGCGAGGTCCTCGAACGGGCGCCCTCGTGGGGGATCCGCCGGGGGGTCGAGATCCCCGTCCTCCCCGAAAAGGAGGCGGAGCTCGCCCGGCTCCTGAAGGCGCTCGACGGCATCGGCGTCGATTTCGTCAACCTCAATGAGCTCGAGTTCTCGGAGACGAACGAAGCGAAGCTCTACGATCGGAGCTACACCCTCGACCCGAGGGGTGGTTGGGGGGTTCGGGGGAGCCGGGAGGTCGCCGAGCGGGTGGTCCGAAGCTCGCGACTATCGGTGCCCGTCCACTACTGCTCCTCCCGGTTCAAGGACGGCGTCCAGCTGAAGCAGCGCCTCCTGAGGCGGATCGAGCGGACGGCGCCGCCGTTCGCGGAGTCGACCGGCGAGGGGACGATCCTCCTCGGGATCGTGGAGGCTCAGGAGGGCGAGGACCTCGCCCGGGTCGGGCGACGCACCGCCCGCCTCGGC
>DASYZN010000284.1:0-2829 GCA_035946105.1 Thermoplasmata archaeon
AGGAACGCGGAGGCGAACGCCGATCGGCCGCTCGGCGGCGCCCGCGCCTCGGGGGGGACGAGCGAGAGGTACCCCGCGTAGCCGAGGATGAACGCCCCCCCGCCGAGCTTGAGGAAGACGAGATCCCCCTTCAGGACGGTCAGGAATAGGGTGCCGATGGCGACGGCGATCCCCGACGTCGCCAGGAAGGCGACGGCCGCCCCGGCCCACGTCGGCCACGTCGCCTGCCGGGCCGCGAGGCCGATGACGGCGAAGTTCGTCCGGTCGACGAGCTCGAGGAGGAAGATGACCCCGAAGACGAACCCGAACGTCGCGATCTCGGAGGGCATGGAGGGCCGGTGGGCGCCCGCCTAGGCGAGGTGCCGTTGGAAATCGTCGACCTTCCGATCGCAGTAGGCGCACCGCAGCACGACGGGCCGTCGCCGGGCGACCTCGAACTCGCTCTCGACCGGCTCGTGCTGGTTCGTGATGCAGCTCGGGTTCGGGCATCGGACGACCCCCACGATCCGGTCCGGCAGGTCGACCGGACGCTTCTCCCGGACCCGGAAATCGCGGATGATCGAGATCGTCGCCGTCGGGGCGATCAGGGCGATCGCGTTGACCTTGCGGGGCGAGAGCTCCATGTTCTCGACCTTCACGATGTCCTTCCAGCCGATCTTCTGGCTCTTGACGTGAAGGGCCACGGAGACCGTCGACGTGGGATCGAGATCGCGCACCCCGATGATCCGAAGGACCTCGAGGGCGAGGCCGTTGCCGACATGGTCGATGACGGTGCCGTTGCGGATCGGGGTGATCTTGAGCTCCCGCATCGGCGTCATGCGGCCTTCCCGGTGAGCATCAGCGAGAGCAGGGCCATCCGGGTCGGGACGCCGAGGAACGCCTGGCGGAAGTACGCCGCGTGGGGCGTCGGGTCGACCTCGGGGGCGATCTCGCCGGTGCGCGGCAGCGGGTGGAGGACGATCAGGCGGGGTTTCGCCCCCTCGAGGAGGGCCCGGTCGATCCGGTAGGATCCGGCGACCTTCGCGAACTCGGCCTCGTCGACAAACCGCTCCCGCTGGATCCGGGTGACGTAGAGGACGTCGGCCTCCCGGACGGCCTTCGGGAGCGAGTCCTCCACCACGACCCTCGCGCCCGCCTGGTCGAGGTCGTCGCGGACCTCGGCGGGGAGCTGGAGCGACTCCGGGGACGAGAGGTGGAGCTCGGCGCCGAACAGGGCGAGGGCGTGGGCGAGCGAGTGGACCGTCCGGCCGTACTTGAGGTCCCCGAGCAGGACCACCTGAAGGCCCCGAAGCGTGCCGTGCCGTTCTTCGATCGCCGCGAGGTCGACAAGGGTCTGGGTCGGGTGTTGGCCGGCCCCGTCTCCGGCGTTGATGACCGGTCGGTCGCATGCTTGGGCTGCGAGGCGGGCGGCCCCCTCGTTCGGATGGCGGAGGACCACGCCGTCCCCGTACTGACCGATCACTCGGATCGTGTCGTACAGCGTCTCGCCCTTGCGCATCGACGTCGCCGACGGGTCGGAGATCGTAACGCTGCGGCCGCCAAGGCGGGCCATGGCGGTCTCGAAGGAAAGCCGGGTCCGGGTCGACGGTTCGAAGAAGGCGAGGGTCAGGATCTTGCCCGCGAGCAGGTCGCTCGCCTTCTTGCCCTCCGCGTACGGGATCATGCGGCGGGCGGCCACGAGGATCTCGTCGATCTCGTCGCGGGAGAGGTCCCGGATCGAGATCACGTCCCGGCCCTTGAGACCCATCGGGGGGCCGACAAAGGTCAGCGAGTTAATCCGTCCGCGGGCGGCAACGGCGCCCCAGAAACCCCTTTCGAGGGGAGCGGTAGTCTTCGAGCGTGCGACCGGCCCTGGCCCGCGCCGGATGGGTGCTGCTCTTCGGGGGCATGGTCACGGCCTGGGGCCTGAATTACCTGTTCGTCCGCTGGGGGCTGGCCGAAGCGCCCCCGCTGTGGCTGGCGGCGCTACGATCCGGCATCGGGGCCGCAGGGATCGCGGTCTTCCTGGCCGTCCGGCCGACGGGAGCCTCCGTCTCACCGCCGCTCGTGCGCGATGCACTCCTCATCGGAGCGGTCAATACCGGCCTGTTCTTCGGGCTCTGGTTCTCCGCGGCCTCGTCGATCGCGCCGGGGGAGGCCTCGGTGCTCGTCTACACGTTCCCATTCTGGGTGGCGATCCTCTCGCTCCCGCTGCTGGGGCAGGCGCTGCGCGTGCCCCACGTCGCGGCCATCGCCCTCGGCTTCCTGGGCGTCGTGCTCGTCGCCCAACCTTGGGCGTCGGGGGGGACGGCGCTCCCGACGATTCCGGCCATCGAGCTCGTCGCCGGCGCTCTCGCCTGGGCCGGGGGGACCGCACTGTTCAAGCGCCGATTCTCCGGCGGGGAGGTTCAACTCGCGAACCTGATGCAGCTGCTGGGAGGAACGCTCGCCCTCCTCGTCGCCGCTTCGCTGATCGAAGGGTGGACGCTGGCCGCCTCGGCGCGGCTGGTCGAGATCGTACTATGGCTCGGCCTGGTCGGCACGGCCTTCGGCTACGCGGTGTGGTTCGAGTTGCTCGACCGGCGCGATGCCTCGGAACTCAGTGCCTACATCTTCCTCGTCCCGCTCGTGGCCCTGGTGGCATCGTCGGTGTTGTTTGAGGAGCGACTCGAGGTCGTGCAGCTCGCCGGGGCCGCGCTCGTGCTCGCGAGCATCTATGCGGTCGCCCGCGCCCGCCGGTGAGTCCATGGATCCCGCGACCGGCGCCGCGGGGTGCGATCCGGCTCGGCTCGAGGATAGGTGGTATCGCGGAGCTACTTCAAGACGGGTCGAGGTCGCGCGCTCGTGATC
>DASYZN010000285.1:0-6752 GCA_035946105.1 Thermoplasmata archaeon
CTGAAGGTGAAGAGCGACAGTCCCCCGACCAGCACCATCGACGCGTCCGCGCCCGGATGGGCCTTCAGGAACGGGAAGCCGCCGGCGGAGCCGGCGGCGCTCGCGATCACGTCCGAATCCGGCAGGTCGGACGGCAGCGCCCCGATGAGGGCGATCCCGAGGCTCAGGTTGCAGTTGGCCGTCCCGGCCACGTGGGCCGAGAGGATGGCGGAGCCGTTGATCACGCTGACCAGGAGGAGGCCCTCGGAGGCGTTGCGGAAGACGAGCCCCCAGAACGGCGAGAGGCCGGTGGAGCTGTTCCCGGAGAACGAGGGGATGACCTCGGTCTGCGAACCCCCGAGCCAGCTCAGCGGACATCCCGGCACGAGGTTCGACAGCTGGCTGCCGAGGGAGGCGTTCGGGAGTCCGATGGTCGCCTGGGTCATCAGGGCCCCGCCCGCGATGAGGCTCCACCCACCGCCGTGGTAGCCAGAGACCGCGCCCTCGGCCTGCTGGCGCGCGACCCGAAAGGTGACCGGACCGGTCGGGTGGTGGGTTCCGGGGGGGTGGCCGATCGGGGGGATCCCCTCGAGGTAGAGGATGCCGACCGTCGCGACCAGGACGGAGACGACGACGGCCGCCACCCAACGCCAAGGAGGCCGCGCGCGGGGGGGTCGCACCGGGGAGGGCGGGAGGAACGGAGCCTCGTTGGCCTCAGTCCCGGCGCCGAAGGCCGCCATGGCGCGGGCCGAGGACGGGACCCCTACATCTGGTCATCGACCCGGCGGCCCTTGGACCCGCGGCCCGGCCCGCCCGGGGTCTCGGCCGGGGGACGGGACCGGGGGGCTTCCGAGGGACGGGGAGGCTCGGCGGACGGCTCCTTCGGCCGGCCCGATCGCTCCAGGAGCCGCCGGAACGTCTCGAAGTGGGGGACGAACGGGTCGGTCCGTCGGCGCTCGGCGAGCTCCCCGAGCGCGATCTCGAGCTGGGCCTTCGATCGGGGGTCGCCTCCCGCGGCCCGGACGGCGTAGACGCAGAGGAGCTGGTAGGGCGCGAGGACGACGGCCTCGGGCCTTGGGGTGCTCATGTCGCCCTTGCGGGGCCGATAGATCCGGTCCATTGGGACCTCCTGGGCGATCGCCTTACGATGGGAGAAGCCGAGGTATCGCCCTTCGCCGACGACCCGGGTGACCTCCCCGACCTTCCCCCGAAAGGCATTGGAGAGGCGGTCGCACTCGAACCAGCACCAGAGCCCGAAGGCGAAGTCCCCCGTCCCGTACTCGTCGAGGACCTTCCCGTAGAGGCGGCGTTCGAGCTCCTCCGCCGGGAGCTCGGGCGGCAGCTCCGAGCGCCAATCCGACACAAGCACGTCGACCCGCTTCGTCGGGGAGAAGACCCGGAACGTCGGGACCTCGAGCGGTTCGACCACGGCGCCCCGGTGGGTCCCCGGGGGGGCCATTAGGCTGACGGCCCCCGGGGGACCCCGGGACGGGGCTACACGTCGAGGTACTGGTAGAACTCCCACGGGTGGGGGCGCAGGTTGAGCTGGAGCTGCTCCTCCCGCTTGATCTCCCGGTACGCTTCGAGCACGCTCGGGGCGAACGCCGGCTTCAGGTACTCCGAGTCCCCGTCGAGGCACTCGAGCGCCTCGCCGAGGGATCCCGGCAGCTCCCGGACGCCGAGCTCGCGGCGCTTCGACGGCGAGAGCTTGTAGATGTTGGTGTCGACGGGCGGGGGCGGCTCGATCTTCCGGCGGATCCCGTCGAGGCCCGCGAGGGCGAGCGCCGCCTCGGTGAGGTAGATGTTCGCGGCGGAGTCGGGCGTCCGGTACTCGATCCGCTTCGCCTCCGCCCGTCCCTTCAGGTAGAACGGGATCCGGACGTTCGCCGAACGGTTCGCCCGGCTCCAGGCGATGAAGACGGGCGCCTCGTAGCCCGGGACGAGCCGTCGGTAGGAGTTCGTCGTGGGGTTGGTGATCGCGCAGAGGCCCCGGGCGTGCTCGAGCAGCCCGCCGACGTAGTACCGGCAGGTCTGGCTCACCTCGGCGTAGGGATCCGAGGCGTCGAAGAACGCGTTGGTGCCTCCGCTCCACAGGGACTGGTTCATGTGCATCCCGATCCCGTTGTCGCCGAAGACCGGTTTCGGCATGAACGAGGCGATCTTGCCGTGCCGGTGGGCGACGGACTTCAGGACGAACCGGACGTCCTGGACGTGGTCCGCCGCGGGGATCAGCTCGTCGAATCGGATGTTGATCTCGCCCTGGCCGGCCGTCGCGACCTCGTGGTGGTGGGCGTCCATGCGGATGTGGAAGGCGTCCGCCAGCACGTTGGAGACCTCGTGCCGGAGGCCCTCGAGGGCGTCGGTCGGCCCGGCCCGATGGTAGCCTTCCTTGAAGCGGACCGATCCGTGGCCGTCCGCTCGGTTCCAGGGGGCCTCGGAGCTCTCGATCGCGTAGCCGGCGCCGCCCCAGGCGTCGCGGACCGCATCGGCCGAGGGGATCAACCGGACCTGGTCGAAGACGAAGAACTCGATCTCCGGTCCCCAGTAGGAGCGGTCGTAGCCCGCGTCGGCGAGCACCTCGGCCGACTTGCGGGCGATCCCTCTGGGGTCGTGGGCGTAGGTCTCCCGGGTGACCCCGGTACGGACGTCGCAGATGAACCGGGCGCTCCCCCCGTGCTCGGCGCTCCACGGCATCACGCCGAACGTCGTGGGATCGGGTCGCAGGAGCATGTCGGACTCGTAGATCTCCCGGAACCCCCGCACCGAGGACCCGTCGAGCTTCGGCACCCCGGTCTCGAAGGCGTCGGGGTCCAGCGTGTTCGACGGCACGTGGACGTGGTTGTAGCCCCCGAGCAGGTCGGTGTAGAACAGTTCGACCCAGCGCAGCTTCTGCTCCCGGATCTCCTCGAGGACTGCCTCGCCTCGACGATCGGCCTCCCTCGGCATGCCCCCACCCATCCGCGCCGCTGACTCCGCCAAGTCCGCTCCCCCGGGCGACCGAGGGACGGCCCCGTACTTCAACGCTCGGGCCGGCAAACTGAACAAATGTCTATCGGAATGAGATAGCATTAACATATTGAGTACTTCCATAATAAATCATGAGACGAAAGACCAGCCTCGATCGGCTCGACCGGGGGATCCTCCAGGAGCTGAACGTCGACGCCCGACGCAGCCACCGCGAGATCGCCCGCCGCCTCGAGGTCTCCCCGACCACCGTGATCCATCGCGTGGAGCGTCTCGAGCGGGAGGGGGTCGTCCGGGGGTACATCCCGATCCTGGACGACGAGGCCCTCGGCTTCGACCTCACGGCGACCATCGGGATCCGGATCTCGAAGGGGAGGCTCCGCGAGGTCGAGGAGCGGCTGGCCAAAGACCCGAGGGCGTACGCCATCTACGACGTCACGGGGGATTTCGACGCGCTCCTCATCGGCCGATTCCGAGATCGGCGCGACCTCGACCGGTTCGTCAAGCACGCGCTCCAGGACCCCCACATCGAGCGGACGAACACCCAGGTCGTCCTCAATCGGGTCAAGGAGGAACGGCGGGTGCCCGTCCCGACCCGCGGCTCGGACGGCGCCGCGGGAAATCCATAAGAGCCTCTCCCCGCGTCCTCGGTCCCGGAGCAGACCATGGATTGGGGGCTCGCGAACCGGCTCGCCCGGATGTTCCCGGCCCCCTCGGGCCGCACGGTCATGCTCGCCGTCGACCACGGCTACTTCATGGGGCCGACCCGGCGCCTCGAGAACCCTCGGAACACCATCACCCCGCTCCTCCCGTACGCGGACGCCCTGGCGCTGACCCGGGGGGTCCTGAGGACCTCGGTCGATCCCGCGTCGACCACGCCGATCGTCCTGCGGGTCTCGGGGGGCGTGACGGTCCTCAAGGAGGACCTCTCCGACGAGGCCGTGACGACCTCGGTCCGCGAGGCCCTCAGGGTGAACGCCTCGGCCGTCGCCCTCTCCGTGTTCGTTGGCGCGCCGCACGAGCACCAGTCCCTGGTCTCGCTCGCCGGTCTCGTCGAGTCCGGGCACGACTCGGGGATGCCCGTCATGGCGATCACCGCGGTGGGGAAGGAGCTCGAGAAGCGGGACGCGCGCTACCTGGCCCTCGCCTGCCGGGTCTCGGCCGAGCTCGGGGCGCACCTCGTCAAGACCTACTACTGCGAGGATTTCTCGAAGGTCGTGGAGGGTTGCCCCGTGCCCCTGGTCGTGGCGGGGGGTCCGAAGCTCGACAGCGAGGAGGCGGCCCTGAAGCTCGCCCGCTCGGCGATCGACGAGGGGGCGATGGGGATCGACATGGGGCGGAACATCTGGCAATCGGACCACCCCGTGGCGATGCTGAAGGGCCTTCGGGCGATCGTTCACGAGAACGCGACCGTGCGCGAAGCGCTCGACATCGTCCAGGAGGGCCGGTCCACCCCCAAACGGCGGGCGGCCCCCGTCGCGACCTAGCCCGGCCGGACGAGCGAGATTTCATTACCCGCGGTCGGTACGAATCCGGTCGCGCGGGGATTGCCAAGCTTGGCCAAAGGCGCCAGATTCAGGGTCTGGTCTCGTAGGAGTTCGTGGGTTCAAATCCCTCTCCCCGCAGCCTGCGGGTCCGACGGCCCGCCTCCCTGAGTCGACGGGCGTCCGATCGCCTCGGGTCGAGTCGAGCCGCTGGGCGGGGAACGCTGTCTTATTTCCGCGCCGATCGGGCCGATGACGACGGCCCCCGCCTAGACGACGGAAGTGGGATCCAATGGGCGCCCGGGAAAACTCCTGGGAGGATCGGAGGGCCCACGACGACCGGCCGAGTGCGTGGGGAAGATCTTGACCGCTGAACGAGACGGCGATCGTCGGGGGCCCTCCGGACGGCTCGTCACGCCACCGACCCAGGCACTCCGCCTCAGTTGGGTCGATCTCCTCCTCCTGGTCGCCCTCGCTATCGCCTGGGGTTCCGCCTACCTCTTCATCCGGGAGGGACTCGTCTTTGGGGCGGGTCCGCTCCTCTTCGCCTCGTCCCGCTACCTCCTATCGGCGGCGGCCTTCGCGGCCCTGGCAGCGGTCCGGCGCGAGCCGTTCCCCGACCGGACCTCGCTCCTCGTGTCCGCGGGAGTCGGCGGGATCCTCATCATCGGACTCTATGGGGCCCTGCTCTACGTAGGGGAGCTAAACACGACCGGGGGCTACGCCTCGGTCCTCTCCGCCTCGGCCCCGATCCTGACCGTCGTGATCGCCTATGCCGTCATCCCGGCCGAACGCCTTGGCCGGACGGGCCAGCTTGGGCTCGGCCTCGGGTTCGCCGGCGTCGTGGTGCTCGTCCTGCCGTCGCTGGGCCAGGGGGCCATCGGCACTTGGCCGGGGCCGGAACTCGTCCTCGCCGCGTTCGTCAGCGCGGCGCTCGGGACCGTCTGGCTTCGGAGGATCGGCCGCGGGCGCCAGGGGCTTTGGCAGATCGGGACCCAGTTCGCCGTCGCCGGAGCCTTCGTGGGGGGCGGCGCCGCCCTCGACCCGGCCGGCGAGGCGCTGCCGCTGACGCCCCCGGTCCTCGAGGCCCTCGCGGCCCTCGTGGTCCTCTCGTCGGTGGTCGGCTACTTCGTCTACTTCACGCTCCACCATCGGGTCGGACCGGTCCGGGCGAACCTCGTGGCCTACCTATTGCCGCTCGTCGGGGTAGGGATCGGCACCGGGTTGCTCGGGGAGCCGGCGTCGATCTTTGAGCTCGGAGGTTTCGTCATCGTGATCGCGGGGCTGACCTTGATTCTCCGGGAGGCCTCGCGCGGTCCCGCCTCGGATTCCGGGGCGACCGGACGCGTAGATCCGGGATCGACGCACGACCCCGACTAGGGGAGGCGCGCGACCGACCGCAAAGACTCCTCAAGGGGGGGCGGACCGGACCCCGCGCTTCCGGATCTCCTCGATCCCCTCGTCGGCGAGGAGGCGCTCCCACGCCCGGCGGGTCCCTTCGACCGATCCCGGAACCCCGGTGAGCAGGTGGTCGACCGACCCGTCCGACCACTCCAGGAAGAGCTGGGGGATGAGGTAGTCGTCGGTCCAATCGCCGTGGTGTCGGACCAGTTCGTCGGCGAGGGCCTCTTCGGCCGGGAGATCGATGTCGAGCTGACGGGACGGGACGCTGAGGCGGGCCGCGAGGCGCGGCAGACGCTCCGTGGAGATCGGGACGCAGTGCGGGCACCAGGTGGCGTAGACGAGGCTGAGCCGTTGAGGGATCCTTCTCGCCATCCGCGCGCCCGAGCGGGGAAGTCCGTCCGCCGATCGACGTCCCACCGTCGGCATTCCATCATATATGAGGGCGGGGTTCCCGCGATCGATGGCCCGCCCGCGGTCCGGCCGGCGACGCGGGCCGACGCGCCCGCGTCGGACGCCCCCGTCCCACCGGCCCCCGACGGCCCCGATCGACCGATCGGAGCGCATCGGGTCGGCGTATCTCCCTCCCGAGCCCACCGCCCACGCGATCTGCCGGCGGTGCGGACGGATCGTCCGGGTCCCGATCGAGGCCGCCGAGGCCGCCCTGCTTCAATCGTTCGTCGACCGACGCCCCGCGGGTTGGGTCGTCGAGGGGCTGTCGTTCTCCTTCACCGGCATCTGCGTGAGCTGTCGGGAGAGCTGAACGGGCGACGTCCTCCAGACGGCATTGGCCGGGAAGGAAGGCAAGTGACGACGTTCTTCTTTAGCCCCCGGATCGCGGAGGGACCGGGGGCGCTCGAGCTGTTGAGCTCCCTCGACGCCCACCGGGCGGCCGTCGTCTCGAGCTCCCGGTTCGACGCCTCC
>DASYZN010000286.1:0-3438 GCA_035946105.1 Thermoplasmata archaeon
TGTGATCGCGGTCAACGAGCGGGCGCTCCGATTGTACAGGAAATTCGGGTTCGGCGAATGTGGGAGAACTCCCCGAACGTTCCAACGCAACGGCGTCTACTATGACACCGTTCGCATGTCGAAGCCCATGAACCCACCGGGGACCAATCTCTCCGACAGACCGTAAAGGGACCCCCGCGAGCTTCCCCATTCTGAAACGAAGCCAACTCAAGGCCGGCTTGGACATTCCCGGGGTCACGCGATAGCAGGGTGGTGCTGGATAAGGAACCCCTGCGCTCGCCGACGCGGCCGTTGGGCCTCTATGGGGAACCGGCCAGATCGGCCGTCAGGCTCGCTTGGGAGCCGACTTGGCGGGCCGCTTAGGGAATCGGCGAACGCGGGGTCGCCGGCAGACGTAGGAAGGTCCGACCCGATCTCGGATGGCCGTCAGGGCGACCCGACGCACTTGGGTGGGCGACATGTGATCAGTTTCGATCACCACCTCGCCCGAGACGGGCGCGGGGTGCCAACCCAGGTTGCTTGCCCGGACGTACCTGGCACTGTACTTGGTCTTCCGGGCAACGGCCGCGTCGGGCCCGACCTCCAGGCGAATGAGGACCACCCGGGGATCTCGCCGGGAGCGGCCCGCGATCCGGAGAAACCGGTCGACTTCGCGGCGGGTCAACAACTCCCCGGGGTCCGTGAGGAGATTGAACCCGCGGGCCACGGCGATCTTGGCGTGTAGGGCGAGAATCTTGACCTCGATCGGCCAGTCATGCTTCAGGTGCTCTCCGTGGGCGTCACTCGGGTGGAATGCCCCCGCGGCGTCGGCGTCGAGCACGTAGAATCGGTAGGCCCGTACCTTCGCTAGCGATCGGAGTAGGGTCGACTTCCCGGCCCCCATGGCTCCCCGGAGGATGACGAGAAGCGGTTCGGACGCCACGGATTTGGGCGGGCGGCCCCGCCTAAGTCGATTGCGCCCTTCGGGTTCGCTGAGACAGGACCCGATCCAAGGGCACGGCTGGAGCCGCCATCGCGCTCCCTTTGAGGCGAAATGTCATTGGCGGTTGCTCCCGCATGGTCGTTCCACCCATTCCGACCCCCGTCCTCGAGGTGTCGGTTCCACCCTACCGTGTCGATCGGGAACCGGACTTCCCCTCGATCGGCCTCGTGGTGGATCGGGCGATCGAGGGACGGTTCCCCGACGGCAAGTACATTCTGCGAGCGATCGGGCTCGATGACCACCCCGGACAGTCGCTCGACACCTTGACCCAGATCGTCCTGAGCGTCGGAACCGACAAGTACGACCCCAAACGGCAAGCCGTCGGGCACGACGAGTTTTCAGGTTACGACTATGACATCCAAGCGGGCCCGATTGAGATCCGGGATTCCCGACTCGTCCTCGAGACGGAGGACCGGGAGCTCGGGACGGTGTTCGGGAGCATCGCCCGCCATTTCTACCGTGGGGCCCTGATCGATCGCGGGCACCCCGTACGGATCGACTTGCTGATGCTGTACGATCCCAAATTGGTGGTCCGGGCGCGCAAGACCCACCCCGGCGCTCGGAGCGTGCAAACACGCCTGAGCCGCCATCTCTACAAGTTCAAGGAGCCAATGGACAAGCCTCGGGCGCTTCGGGGCCTCGTGAGGATTCTCCGGTAGCAACCCCGGAATCAGCCCGCCGAGCCCTATCGGCGAGCTCGGCCTCTGAGGAGCTCGGCCCTAACTAGGCGTCGCGGGTGTTGGGTGGCACGGGAGAGGGGTCGGATTGACGTGGACGGGCAAGCCCCCTGAAACGACGCTCGCACCGATCTCGGGTGCCGACCTCGATGAGTTCAGGGGAACGCTCGAGGACACGCCGGCGAACTCGGAGGCACTGGCCGCGCTTGCTTCGGGCCATTCGCGAACCTTCCTCCTGGGGGATCCGCAAGCCCCCGGTGCAGCGCTCATCGACAACTGCTGGGATCAAGACGAGCCCACGGCGATTGGGACGGACGCAGAGTCGATATGGACCCTCCTGAGTCAGTACTCCGGCTGGACCTGCGTGGGCGGCCTTCAGCGCCCCACTGCGGAGGCCCTTGCGGAGATCTTTCGACGCGAATTGGGGTTAGAGCCGAGCTTCAAGGCGGCGGTCCTCTTCGTCCTCAAACGTCCCGCCATCCCCCACGAATCGAAGCTGGTCCGGCTCCTGGACGTTCACGATACCGAGATGGTCGACCGAGCGCCCCCCGAGATGCTTGGCCTCTACCGCGGGGGCGCGGAACTGCTCGCCCGGGCCAAGGTCGCCGCGGGAGTCAGCGACGGCGGGATCGTCGGCTGGATGACCTCGGGCGAGTGGTCCCTACGGCACGCCGGAGTCGGCGGGCACGTCCTTGAACCCTGGCGAAACCGAGGGATCGGTTCGTCGGCCGCGTTTCTGGTCGCGCAGGCTGCCCAACGCGAAGGCCGAGCTCCGACGTGGAGCACCGGGGAGGACAATCCGAGGTCCCAGCACGTGGCGAGAAAGTTGGGATTCGAAGAGTGCGGGCGGGACTGGTACGTCGTTCTTCCAGCGCTTTGGAAGTCCGGGGGATACCACCCCCGAGCCGCCTGATGATCACGCCCGTATCGCCGGGTAATCCCCGGATTAACGGGGAGGCATCCGCGGGTTCTTTGAACGTCCGGGGCAAGGTCCGAGCGGAGCCCAGAGACCCAAGACCGTACGCTCGAGAGCCGCCATTCCGGGCCGTCGAGGGGCGACGGGGCCCGCCGCTAGGAGGGCGCGGGCACCCTGGGCGCCGGTGGGTTCTAGGAAACGGTGCAGTCTGGCCGATGGCGGGTGGGGCTTCTAGTCCGTGGATCAAGGTGCCAGATGGATGTGGGCGGATAGGTTGCGATCTCGGCGGCTCCTGAAGCGAGGTCACTCCAGTTCGGGCGACGAGCCCTGAAGGTGCCAATCGCGGATCCCCGCAGGTCGAACTCACCGGCCAGTCGGCCCCGCGGTCTCCCGATCGGCCGAGCCGGCGGGAGGCCCATCGGACCCCGGGTAGAACTCGGGCCGGGTCCCATCCGATCCACCGGGCCGATCCCTCGGGGGCCCCGAGGAGGGCGGCTCGCGACGGCCCGGCCTCAGCCAGGGGTATCGCCGCGCGAGGAGGAGGAAGCCGATCGCGCCGAGGGCGGCGACCAGCCCGAGCGCGCCGATCGCCTCCGGGACCGGCAGCCCCAAGAGGCTCGGCGAGGCCGGGACGCTCCCCGAGGCGACGAGCCGGAATCGGACGGTGATGTCGATCGGGGCGCCGGTGACGTTGAAGGTGCCGTTCGACGGGCTCGCCGTGTAGCCGGGGACCCGGGGGACGACGTAGGCGTAGCCGGACCCGTTCACCTCCCCGAAGGCGACGACCGGCCCCCCGGAGGAGTTCAACCGGCCGTCGAGCGAGACCGACCAGCCCGCCCCGGTCGGAAGACCCGCCTCGTGGA
>DASYZN010000287.1:0-7448 GCA_035946105.1 Thermoplasmata archaeon
ATAGCGCGGGGGAGACGTACGGCACGAGGACGCCGGCGGCCTCGGCCTGCGGGGCGGTGATCTCGTCGAGCCCGATCACCAGGTCGGCCGTCGGCGCGTTCTTCTCGGAGATCAGCAGGCTGGAGAGCGTGCCCGACGTGCACTGGATCGCGAGGTGGACGTGATGGCTCGCCTCGAACTCCCCCGCGAGCTGGTCGAGCAGGGTCGATCCGCAGCCCCCCAACAGGGAGTCGTAGGTGTCGATGACGAGGGTCGGCTCTCCGGGCGGGTGCTGGGCGAGGTACTCGTATCCGGTGAGCCCGGCGAGCGCGACGACCACGGCCACCGAGACCGCGGCGACGATCCGGGCGCTCCGCCCGACCCGACGACGGCGGGGCCGATCCGGGGGCGACAGAGGGGCCGACGGGATCATGTCCTCCCGCACCCGGCGGGAGGAGCTCCTACGATGCACATCGCATTCCCTTCGCGGGCATTACCCCGATCAGGTGGGTGGGGTCGACGGGCGCTCGGTCCCGTCCTCTCAGCCGGTGCATAGCTCCCCCAGCGGCCGGGACGACGCGCCCGAGGCTCATAGCGTTCGCGGGCCCGGCGCCCGGCGCCCCTCGGAGCCCGAGCCGCGTCTTTACCCTTTTAAGCGCCCTCGGCGTTCCCGACGCCGACGATGACCGAGGCGCTCGAGGGCCTGCGGTTCGGGACCGAACTCGTCAAGCGCGGGTTCGCCCGGATGCAGCAGGGCGGCGTGATCATGGACGTCACCACGTCGTCCCAGGCCGCGATCGCGGAGGAGGCCGGCGCGGTCGCCGTCATGGCCCTCGAGCGGGTCCCCGCGGACATTCGGGCGCTCGGCGGGGTCGCCCGGATGGCCGATCCCGCGAAGATCCGCGAGATCCAAGAGCGGGTCTCGATCCCGGTGATGGCAAAGTGCCGGATCGGCCACACGGCGGAGGCCCGGATCCTCGAGGCGCTCGACGTGGACATGATCGACGAGTCGGAGGTCCTCACGCCGGCCGATCCCTTCCATCACGTCGCCAAGGAGGGGTTCAAGGTCCCATTCGTCTGCGGCGCCCGCAACCTCGGGGAGGCGCTACGGCGCATCCACGAAGGGGCCGCCATGATCCGCACGAAGGGCGAGGCGGGGACCGGCAACGTCATCGAGGCCGTCCGGCACATCCGGCAGACGAACGCGGAGGTCGAGCTGGTGAAGCGCCTCGACCGCAAGGCGGCGGCGGCCTGGGCCAAGGAGGCCCAGGTTCCGGAAGCGCTCGTCGCGGAGGTCCGAAAGCTCGGCCGCCTGCCCGTCGTGAACTTCGCCGCCGGTGGGATCGCCACCCCGGCGGACGCCGCCCTCTGCCGCCTGCTCGGCGTCGACGGGGTGTTCGTCGGGAGCGGGATCTTCAAGGCGGAGCATCCCGTCAAGGTCGCCCGCGCCATCGTCGAGGCGTCGACCCATCCGGAGGACGCCGCCCTGCAGGCCCGCGTCTCGACCGGGCTCGGCGAACCGATGCGCGGTCTCGAGATCCCCTCGATCCCGCCGACCGAGCTCCTCCAGCACCGCGAGTCCCGGGCCGACGCCCGCCGATCCGAGTCGGTGGCGTGACGTCGCCTCGACCGGCGGGGCCCCCGACGGCCGATCCGGCCCCCCAAAGGTCGCTCAAGATCCTCCAGGTGACCCCGTTCTTCCAGCCCCATGCCGGCGGGGTGGAGGCCCATGTCCGGTCGATCTCCGAGGAGCTCGCCCGACGCGGGCACGCCGTGACGGTCCTGACCTCCCGATACGATCGGTCCCTCCCGGCCTCGGAGTCGCGGGACGGCTACGAGATCCGGCGGAGCCGGACCTGGGGGGTCGCCCTCGACACCCCGATCGACGTCGGCACCCGCGCGGCGATCCGGGCGTTCGCGCCGGACGTCGTCCATCTCCACTACCCTCCGCCCCTCACCTCCTACTTCGCCGTGCGCGGCCTCAAGGGCCGATCGGTCCCGGTCTGCCTCACCTACCACTGCGACCTCTACCGTCCCGGGATCGTGGGCCGGCTCCTGACGGCGATCTACGAGGGCCTCTTCCTCTCCGGGACCCTCGATCGGGCCGGGCGGATCGTCGTCCACACCCGCAGCTACGCGGAGACCTCGGGCCCCCTGAGGGGGCGTCGGACCGAGGTGATCCCCTCGATGGTCGACCTCGACCGGTTCCAACCGTCCATCGAGGGCGGGGCCGTCCGAGAGCGGCTCGGACTGCGCGACCGGCGCGTCCTCCTGTTCACGGGGCGGCTCGTGCCCCACAAGGGGGTCGACCTCCTCCTCCGGGCGCTCCCGTCGCTCCCCGAGGACGTCGCCCTCGTCGTCGTCGGACGGGGACCGGAGCTCGACGGCCTCCGCGGACTCGCCCGGCGGCTCGGGGTCTCGGACCGGGTCCGCTTCTGCCCCGAGGTGAGCGATCGGGAGCTCCCGAGCTACCTGAGGGCGGCGGACCTCTTCGTCTTCCCCTCGCAGAACCGGCTCGAGGGGTTCGGCCTCGCCGTGGCGGAGGCGATGGCCTCCGGCCTCCCGGTCGTGATCGCGGACATGCCCGGGGTCCGCGAGGTCATCGATCCCGGCGTGGAGGGCCTGTTGGTCGAGCCGTTGATCGCCTCGGACCTCGTCGCGCGGATCACCGAGCTCCTGGACGACCCCGGGCGCCGGGCCCGGATGGGGGCGGCGGGGCGACGTCGGGCCGAGGCCCGCTACGGCCAGGCGACGGTCGTCGACGCTCTGCTTAGGGTCTACGGAGCCCTAGCCGAAGCTGGTTGACCTGGTCCTTCAACCGCTTCGCCTCGATCCCGGCCTGGGAGGCCCAGTTGGCCCTCGGCGAGGCGAAGAGGATCGATCGGGAGGAGTTCACCAGGAGGCCCCGGCCGTTCGCGTCGATGCCGGTGCGGACCGTCGTCGAGAGCCGCCCGCCCTGCGCGCCGACCCCCGGGACCAGGATCGGGACCCCGTCCCCGAGGATCTCGCGGGTGACCCGGAGCGCCTCGGCGAACGTCGCCCCGACGACGACCCCGGCGTTCCCGTGGGCCTCGGCGATCCGTCGGACCTCGTTGACGATGGCGAGCCAGAGCGGTCCCCGCGGCGTCGGGATCTCCTGGAAATCGGGGGCCCCCGGGTTCGAGGAGTGGGCGACGACGAAGATCCCGTGGACGGGATCGTCGGCGAACGGCTCGAGGGACTCCCAGCCGAGCCACGGCGTGACCGTCACGGCGTCGAAGTCGAGTTCTTGGAACGCCCCGTCCCGGACGAGCCGCATCGTGTTCGGGATGTCGTTCGCCTTGAGGTCGAGCAGGCGGAGCCTCGTCGGCCCGATCCGTTTCGTCAGGCGGCCGAGCTGGGAAAGCCCCTCGGGGCCGAAGGCGAGGTAGGAGCCGAGCTGGAACTTGAATGCCGCGGCATGGGGGGAGGTCGCGCGGACGATCCCGTCGAGGAACGTCGCGAGCGCCTTCGCCCTCGGCAGGGTTCGGAGCGGTTCGGGGATCTCCTGGGGGTCGGGATCCAGGCCGACGCAGACCAGGGAGTTCCGGGTCTTGAGGATCCGGTCGAACCGTCGGAGGAAAGACTCCGGCACGGCCGACGGACCTCCGCCGAGCCGCATTAGGGTTCCGAGGCCCCCGACGGATCCGACGGATCCGACGGGCACCGACCTTCCCATGGGATCCCCAGAGGAGGGCGACCCCGACGGAGGGACGCTCGACGGGGCCGGCGCCCTACGTGAACTGGAGCGGGCGCTTGCACTTTCGGCAGTTCGTGAGCCACGGTTCGTTGACCGTCCCGCACGAACGGCAGGTGAGGCCGGCGCGGGCCGGACCGGATCGGGAGGGAGCGGCGGCGGGCCCAGCCGGTCCCGGGGTGTCGTCCTCGGAGGGAGTAAAGAACCTTTGCGCGGGCTCCGACGGTTCCTCGGGTTCCGCCCCGCCTATCGGCGGACCTTGGGTGGGGGCCGGGGCCGACGGCTCCTCGCCCGGGAGCCGCCGATAGGTCGAGGGGTCGTAGACGTCCTCAGCCGGCGTCGAGCGGACGTCCTCCTCGCTCGCAACGCTTCCCAGGGTGCGCCGGCGGCGCAGCCAGAGGACGGCCGCGAGGGCGGCCACCACGGCCAGCACGGCGGCGAGCGCGAGCACCAGGCCGGTGGAGATGCCTCCTGAGGCCGCGGTGGGCGTCGGGTCCACGAGAAGGGTCAGTTGGACGCGCGCGGCGATGCCGGATGAGTCCGTGGCGATGATCTTCACCGGATAGCTGCCCGAGGCGGACGGGGCGCAGGCGAGCTGAGTCTCGTTCGCCGATGTGCAGCCCGGCGGCAGGCCGACGTAGGTGAGCGTGTAGGGCGACGTGCCGAGCGAGACGGTCACGAGGAACGTCACCGAGCGCCCCACGATCGTCTCGTTCGGGGAGACCGTGGCCGTGATCGTCGGCAGGTTGTTCACGACGAGATGCAGGGACCCGAGGGCGGCGGCCTGGACGGCGTCGACGACGGTGACGCTCGCCGTGAGCTGACCCAAGGCGGTCGGCCGGCAGCTCAGGGCCGCGAGGTCCGCCGGCGCGCAGCCGTTGGGGAGCTGCGTGTAGAGGTAATGGTACGGCGGGATCCCCCCGACGGGCAGGACGGTCAGGGTCGACGTCGCCCCGAGGGTCAGCGTCGCGGGCGTCGCGTTGAACGAGGCCAGCGTCGGCACCGGGACCACGTTCAGCACGAGCGAGGCGTTCACGACGTCCCCGGCGAGGTTCGAGACCGAGACGGTGACGGTGAAATTGGTCAATACCGCGCCCGGGCGGCAGGGGAGGGTCGAGGCGTTCTGGCTCGTGCAGCCCGACGGCAGCGCGGGATAGGTGTAGTTGAAGTCGGTGGGCGGGTACGTCGCCGTCACCGTGAAGGTGGTCGGCACCCCGATGTCGGTCTTCGGTAGGGTCGCCGAAAGGGTCGCATGGAACGGCGCCGGCCCCGGACTCCCCCCGGGGAGGACGGCGAGGGAGCCGTCCGGCGCGTCGGAGACAAAGACGTTCCCGGTGACGTTCGCGTAGACGACCGATCCCGGATAATCGCCGACGGGGACCGTGCCGATCACGCCAAAAGAGTTCGTGTTGAGCACGTCGACCTCGTCCGAGCGCTGGCACGGCACGAAAGCGAGCTGGCTCGACGGGATGAGGAGGACCGCGCTCGGTAGGAATCCCACCGGCACGGTGGCGATCAGGGTGCCCGTGGTGGCGTTCAGCACGGTGACCGTGTTCGACAGCGCGTTCGAGACGAACAGGTTGCCATGGCTCGGCTCGAACGCGATCCCCGAGGGGCTCATGCCCCCCGAGGCGAACGAACCCGTGTAGAGGCCGGTGCGGGTGTTGAGCACTCCGACCGCGTCCTTCCCCGAGAGGGCGACGTAGAGGTTGCCGTTCGAGGGATCGAAGGCGAAGGCCCTCGGCCCGGCCGGGCGGGTGAGGGTGATCGTCGACGTCACGACGAGGTTCGAGGGATCGAGGGTCCACAGGTAGTCGAACGATCCCGAAGGCGGACCCCCCGCGACGTAGATCGCGCCCCCGGCGTAGGTGATCGCCCAGAGCTGGTTCGTCGCGCCGAGGGAGACCGTCTCCCGGACCCTTCCCGACGCGGCATCAAGCCCCACCGCGAGGCCGGGATTGGAGGCGACCGCGAGCTGCCCGGAGAGCGGATCGAACGCGACGGCGGCCGGATGGCCCGACACGGGCAGGGATCGGGTGACGGGATGCCCGCCCGGACCGGCCGTCCGCACGTTCATCTCGAGGAGGCGGTTCGAGGCGTTGTCGGCGATCTCGAGGCGATCGGAGACGGGGTTGAACGCGGCGTTCGTCGGCGTGCTGCCGAGGTTGGCGCGCCCGATCACGACCTGGCTGAGATCCGAAACACGGACGACGGAGTTGTCGGACCCGTCCAAGAAGTCGACCTCCCCGAGCGCGTCCACGTGGACCCCGAGGCTCGGGGTGCCGCCCGTGGCGATGGCCCCCACCTTCTGCCCCTGCGAAACGTACATCGAAACGGAACCCGAGGGGGCGTTCGCCACCAGCATCACCTGATCCGGCGCGTCCCACACGAGCCCTCCGATCACGGTCCCCACGGGGAGCGTGACGTTCACCGATTGGGCGAGGGAGGTGGCGTTGACGATCGTGATGAACCGCTGGTTGGCGACCCAGAGCGTCCCGTTCGCGGGGTCATAGGCGATGGCGTACGGGGCGTTGCGGACGGGGAACCCTCCGCCCCCGCCGGTCAACGTCGTGGGATCGAACCAGTTCATGTCGGCGGTGAACGCGTCCGCGGTGAAGACGAGATTCTGGATCGGATCGTAGGCGAGGGCCACCGGGCCGCCGGTCACATTGATGAACCCGACGAGCCGATCGTTCGCCCCGTTGATCACCGAGATGTTGTTCGACCCTTCGTTCGCGACGAAGATGCGATCGTCCGCGGCATCGGCATAGACCCCGTGGGGGTTCGTGCCGAGGCCCAGATAGATCGTGGAGACGCTTGAGAAGACGTCGGAGACCGCGCTCACATTGTAGACTGCGACGGCGTCGAAGTTCGGTTCGGTCACGAACAGCTGCGAGGTGACGGGATTGAAGGCGACCGATCCGGGGGCGGGGTTCGGGGCGGTATCGTTCGACGTGACGAGGGGGCCCCCGACGGCATACTTTGCGCCGCTCACCGGGTCGATCGCCTCGACGGTGCTCGTGCCAGAACCCGCCACGTACAGGAAGTGGTTCGTCGAGTCGTAGGCGAGCCCCGACGGGACCGAGGGGTACCGGGGGCTTTGGAGTCCCGGGGACACCGTGTTGTTAACGAGGTCGATCGTCGAGGAGACTAGGAAGGACGGAAGCGCCGAAGATGGGACCCGGGAAGTCCCGCTCGGGACGATCGGGGGCCCGAAGGACGGGATCGTGGAGGGCACGCCTACCGATCCCGAGATAGCTCCGCCGCTCGGGGCGGTGCGGGGTCCGGCCGGGGCGAAGACGTGGGAGGCCGGGGCCGCCGTTCCCGAGGGAATGGCGAGGAGGACCACGAGCACCACCGGGAGCCACGGGACGAGTCCGGAGGACGGTGGGATCGGAGACCAGACCCGACGGCTCACCATGGCGTTCGGCGAGAGCGAGACCGACCGAGGGATAACCGTTTCCAAATCCGCCCCCGGCGCGAGGGCCGACCGGGTAGCCCGGTCCCCCCGGAACCCTTTGGGTCCCCCCAACGAGGGCTCACGCGACGGCCCGGGCGAACGTCGGGGTGTACGATTCGGGAAGGGAGCCGACGATCGGGATCGAGCGGCCGCACGCCCGACAACGGTTCTTCTCGTCGAGCCTCCAGGCCCGGATGGTGAACCCGTAGCGCTCGACGACGATCGCCCCGCACCCCGGGCCGTAGGTGTGCTCCATCGGGTGGCCCCAGACGTTCCCCAGGTAGACGTACCTGA
>DASYZN010000288.1:0-9191 GCA_035946105.1 Thermoplasmata archaeon
CGTCGGGCGGCCTACGTCCCGGCGGGGCTCGGCCTCTTCCCCCACCGATCGGCCCGGGAGAACGTCGCCTACGCCGGGCGGTTCGCCGAGATGCCGGATCCGGCGCGGCTCGACCGGCTGCTCGATCGGTTCGGGATCCGACCGTTCGAATCGCGGCGGCCCGCCACGCTGAGCGACGGCGAGCGGGAACGGGTCGCCGCGGCGAGGGCGCTCCTCTCCGATCCCGAGCTCCTCCTGTGGGACGAGCCGCTCACGGCCCTCGACCAGGAAGCGCGGCGCGATCTCCTCCAGGCGCTCCTCGACGTCGCGCGGATCGACCGGGTCCCGACGATCGTCGTCTCCCACGACCCCGAGATCGCCTTCACCCTCGCGGACCGCTTCCTCCTCCTCGACGAGGGGACGCCGAGGTTCTACGGGCGACCGGAGGAGTTCCTCGAACATCCCCCCGATGCGTTCAGCGCCCGGTTCGCCGGCTACGAGAACGTCTGGTCGAGGGACGACCTCGCCGCCGCCGCGGCGAGCGAGCCGTCCGTGCGGCCCTGGTTGGCCCGGGCGGGCCTCGGCGGCCTCTGCTTCGACGCCCCGCTCCTCTCGGGTCCGCCCCGATCGGCCGACGGCCTCCGGGCGACCGTCCGACGGATCGTCCCGAGGGTGCCGGGATTCCGGATCGAGGCCACGATCGGTCGGCTCGAACTGCGCCTCGCCGCCCCGAGGGGATGCGGACGCTCCGGCTTCCCCCGTCCGGGCGACGCCGTCCCCTTCGACCTCCCGGACGACGGGGTCCGCGCCATCGGGGGCGCGGGGGAGGCGGCGTGACCCGCACCGAGACGTACGTGACGCCGGGCGATCTCGCCCTCCTCGACCGGATCGCGCGGGTCGGCTCCGTCGCCCGGGCGGCCCGCGCCCTCGGGATCAGCCGGGACCGCGCCGTCTACCGGCTCCTCCGCCTCGCCCGCGCATCGGGGGGACCGATGGTCGAAGGACGGCGGGGGGGCGCGGGCCAGGGTTCGACCGCGCTCACGCCGGCGGGCCTCGAGCTGCTGACCGGGGGCCGGGTCGGTCCGATCGCCCTCGGCCGCGGGAGCCCCCCGGGTCCGGGAAGCCCGATCGTCTGGACGGGGCGGTATCGCGCCGGACCGGAGCCGACGGTCGAGCTTTCGGGAGGCCTTCGGGTCTCGGTCGCCTTCGAGGCGGCCGAGGGGGAGCCGGTCGCGATCGCGCTCGATCCCTCCGCCGTGCTCCTGGTCCGCTTCGGGGGAACGGTCGCGACCAGCGCGAGGAACCGCTGGTCCGGGACCGTGGTGCGGATCGGCCCTGCCGGGCCCAAGGCCGCCTACGTCGATCTTCGGATCGGCCGCCGACGGCTGCGGGCCGAGGTCACCGAGGGCTCCGTCCGCGCCCTCGGCCTTCGGAAGGGGGGACGATGCGAGGCCCTCGTGAAGGCGACGGCGATCCGCCGCATGCCGATCCGGGTTATTCCCGGATCCCCTCCCCGGTCAGGGAGAAGACGGCCTCCCCCTCCGGGAGGTTCGGCGAGTCGATGAGCCGGGCGATCCGCCGCGGCGGCTTCGACTTCCTCAGGTAGACCCGGTAGGTCGCCGCGTGGGCGACGATGTTGCCCCCGATGGGGCGCGTCGGGTCGCCGAAGAGGATGTCCGGACGCGCCGAGACCTGGTTCGTCACCAGGACCGCGGCGTTGTACGTGTCGCCGAACTTGAGGATCTCGTGGAGGTGCTTGTTCAGAAGCTGCTGACGCGGCGCGAGCTCGCCCCGGCCGGGATACTCCGCCCGGAAATGGGCCGTGAGCGAATCGACGACGATGAGGCGGATCGACCGCTCTCGAGCGAGCTCCTGGGCCTTCTGGACCAGGAGCATCTGGTGGTTCGAGTTGAACGCCCGGGCGACGTGGACCTTGCCG
The DNA here is from genome assembly GCA_035946105.1 of Thermoplasmata archaeon. Lineage (GTDB taxonomy): Archaea > Thermoplasmatota > Thermoplasmata > Lutacidiplasmatales > UBA184 > Lutacidiplasma. Next base: position 1,919 of record DASYZN010000288.1, read on the forward strand.
AGGGCCTCCACCGGGTCGAGGCCGGCGGCCTTCGCCATGTCGACGATCCGCTCCGGGCGGAACGTGCTCTCCGTGTCGATGTAGACGACCTCGCCGGCGAGGCCGCCCTGGTCGACGGGCTGCTGGACGTTCACGGCGACCTGGTGGGCGAGCTGGGTCTTGCCGGTCCCGAACTCCCCGGCGAACTCCGTGATCGCCCGGGTCTCGACCCCGCCGCCCAGGAGCTCGTCGAGGGCCTTCGAGCTCGTCGTGATCCGCCCGAGCTTCTGGCGCCGCTCCAGGAGGACGACGCCGCTCTCGAAGCTCCCCACATCGGCCTGCCGGCGGGCCTCGGCGATGATCTTCTGGGCGAGCGCGGTGCCGATCTCCGCCGCCTCGGCGACGTCGCTCGGGGAGGCGACCGCGATCTCCATGAGGTCGGTGAACCCGGCCTGGCGGAGCTTGTCCGCCGTGGTCTCCCCGACGCCGGGGAGGTCCTCGAGCTCGACCTCCTTCTTCACCGGGGGCTCGTCGGCGGCGGGGGTCGACCGGGCCGAGGCGCTCTTCTGGACCACGGCCGTTTCAGCCGCTTTCCGATGATAAAGGCGGGGGGGAGGGGATGAAACGGCGAACGATGGCCGTCGCGGGGTCGGCGGGGACCCCGCCGACGGCCCTCGGCTACGGGGGCTCGGCCGTCGCCCCGTCCGAGGGGTGGAACGGCTCCCCCGTGAGCCGCTGGAAGACCGTCGTATAGAGCCGGCTCACCTCGTCGACCACGAGCGGAGGCAGCGGAGGGATCGGCGGTTCGGCGCGCTTCGCCTCCCGGGCCTTCTGGAGCTCGTCGAAGTAGCCGGTGGTCCGGTAGTGCTGGCGGACGAACTCCTTGGAGAACTCGACCTGGCGGCCCCGCTCGAAGGCGCCCCGGTCCCAGAACCGGTCCTCGTCGGCGGTGCCGAACGTGTCGACGACCATGAGCGCGCCCTCCCCATCGAGGGCGAACTCCTTCTTCCCGTCGACGTGCAAGAGCCCCCTGGGCTCGATCTCCTTCTCCATCGCCCCGTCGATCTTCAGCGTCGCCTCCTCGACCTCGCGAAGCCGCGCGCGGTCGATCACCGCGAGCTCGAGCGCCTCCTTCGTCTCGAGGGGCCGGTCGATCGGCTCGAGCTTCGTGGTGACCTCGAAGAACGGTTGCGGGAGCTTCTGCCCGTAGACCACGCTCTGGCCCGCCGACAGGCCGAGGTCCTGGGGACGGACCTTGCCGGCCTTCACGCGGTCCCACATCGAACCGGCGACGTAGTAGCGCACGATGAACTCGAGCGGGAGGAGGTAGTTCTTCGGCGACGGGCCGAGGGTTGCGGGCTTCGGGACCACCTGAACCCGCTTCACCCGCATCGTGTTCGGTCCCGTGTTCCCAAGGAAGTGGTGGCGGACCTTCAGGCGCTCGCAGAGCTGGAACCAGTGGGCCGCCGTCCTCGCGAGGGTCTCCCCCTTGTGGGGGATCTCGCTCGGGATGTGCTTGTCGAAGACGGAGATGTCGTTCGAGAAGCGGAACTCGAGCTCGGTCGGCGAGACCTCCCAGACCTCCTTGACCTTGCCGCGGCGCAGGTATCGGGGGGCCGACGGATTCGACGGCTCGGGGGACTTCGGGCTCATGGGCGTCCCAGCAACCCTCGCCTAGATAGGCTATGCGAGCCCCGGAAGGACCCGCACCCCCTCGAGGCTAGATCGAGCGGGCGTGGAGCGAGGTGATCGGTCGGAACCCCCGCTTCTGGTAGAACCGGACGGCGATCTCGTTCTGGGTCGGGAACTCCGCGGTCACGACGGCGGCGCCCTTCTCCTTGAGGCGGAGGGTGGTCTCCCGGAGCAGGTACTCCCCGACCCCCCGCCTCCGGTAGAGGGGCAGGAGGTAGATCTCCAGGATGACCCCCTCGAGCTCGGGATCGTAGAAGTTCCGCTCGCGGACGTGGGCCCGCACGATCCCGACGATCCGGTCCTTGTCCGGGCCGACCCCCTCGGCCGCGAGCACGACGCATCGCGGGTTCGGGATGTCCGAGCGCAGGATCTCCGTCGCCCGCTCGGAGGCGTCCTCCCGCACCTTGAGGAGGGGGTCGAACTCCTCGTTGAGCCGCTTCAGCCGGATCATCCGGGGGACGAGGGCGCCCCCGTCCTCGGCGGACGCGCGCCTCAGGTGGAGGGGGAGCGGCGGTTCGCTCGGGGGGGGTGCGGTCATCGGGGGCCCTCGGGGGACGTCGGCTCGTCGGGCATCGGCAGGGTCATACCGCTTTCGGAGAGGACGGAGGCGATCCGGGCCGTCCGGCGCATCCGGTCCTGGGCGCGGAGGAGGAACTCCGCCCGGGTCCGGGACCGACGGGCGATCCCGATCTCGACGGCCCGTTCCGCCACGGCCGCCGCCACGTGCGGGAAGACCTCGTGCTCGTCCATCGTCGGGAGGAGATGCTCCGGGGTGAGCCCCCGGTCCTTCGTACGGGCCGCCAGCTCCCGGACGGCCGCCAGGACGATCTCGTCCGGGATCGAGCGCGCCCGCGCGTCGAGCACGCCCCGGAAGACCGCGGGGAAGACGAGGGAGTTGTTCACCTGGTTCGGGAAGTCGGAGCGCCCGGTCGCGACGATGGCCGCGCCGGCCGACTTCGCCTTCTCCGGCCAGATCTCGGGCACGGGGTTCGCGAGGGCGAAGACGATCGGGCGCTCGGCCATCGATCGGACCATCTCGACGCTCACGGTCCCCGGGACCGGCGTCGAGGCGGCGAGGAGGAGGTCGGCCCCCTCGAGGGCCTCGGCGAGGCCCCCGACCCGTCCCCCGCCGTGGGTCTGGAGCGCGAGGCGGTACTTCCACCGGTTGCGGACGAACAGCTCGTCGACGTCGTCCCGCTCCGCGTGCAGGATCCCCCGATGATCGACGAGCGTGAGCCGGTTCGGGTCCTGGCCGAGGGCGATCAGGAGCCGCGCCGTGACGAGGTTGGCCGCCCCGGCCCCGACGAGGACGGTGCGGACCTGGGCGATCGAACGGTCCGTGAGCTCGAGGGCGTTCACGACCCCGGCGACCGTCGCGGCCGCCGTCCCGAGCTGGTCGTCGTGCCAGACCGGGATCGGGAGCCTCCGCTGGAGCTCCTCGAGGACGTAGAAGCACTTCGGCGAGGCGATGTCCTCGAGATTGATCGCGCCGAAACCGGGGGCGATCCGAAGGACGGTCTCGACGAGCTCCTCGGGGCTCTTCGTCTCGACGGGGACCGGGACGGCATCGACCCCCCCGAGGAACTTGAACAGGAGCGCCTTCCCCTCCATGACCGGGAGGGCGGCCCTCGGACCGATGTCGCCGAGGCCCAGCACCCGGCTGCCGTCGGTGACGATCGCGATGGTGTTCCACCGGCCGGTGAGCTCGAACGACCGGTCGGGATCGGCGACGATCTCCCGGGAGACCTCCGCGACGCCGGGGGTGTACCAGAGGGAGAAGTCCTCGAGGCTGCGGACGGGGACCTTCGGGACCGATTCGATCTTCCCCTGGTAGAACTCAGAGAGCCGCACGGCCCTCGCCCCGAGGGCCGCCGTCCGGTCCGCGTCGGGGTCCTCGACCGGGGGCTTCGGCCGGTCGCGTTGGCCGGGCGATGGGGCCGGGGGAGGCTCCGCCGACTGGACCATCGGACGGCCAACACGTCGGCCGTCGGTCTTAACGGTTTGGTCGAGCCTCCTCCGGCGGTCGGCCACCGTCGGAGGGACCGCGCCTCGGGAGGCCTAATCCGGCCCCCGGGCCGAGGGCTTGTCCGGCGCGCAACGGGTTTTCATCGGCCGACCGCCGCCATAGTTAAGCCACGAACCCGGCTCGGGCGCCCTCCATGGAGATCCGAACCGCGCTCACCGGACCGTTCCCGCGATCCGAGGCCCTCGTCGCCGCGACCCGCGACCTCGATCGGGGCCGCACGACGCCCGACCTCGTCGAGGCGCTCTACCGGTCGAGCGAGGCCGAGGTCGCGGAGCTCGAGGAGCGCCTCGGCCTCGACGTGCTGAGCGGCGGCTACCTCGCCTGGCCGGACCTCTTCCGACCGTTCGCCGAGCGATGGCGGGGATTCACCGTGGGTCCGGTGACCCGCTGGTTCGAGACGAACACGTTCTACCGACAACCGATCCTGCACGCCCCTCCCGAACGCGTGGAGGGGGCGGTCGTCGAGCACCTCCCGCCCTCCGCCCGGTCGGCCCCCGCGAAGGCGAAGGTCACGCTGCCGGGCCCCTACACGTTCGTGGGGCTCCTCGACAACCGATCCGGCGAGACGTTCGAGGGGCTCACGCACCGGCTCGGCCGGCTCCTGGCGGAGGAGGTCCGGGGGCTCCACCGGCTCGGATATCGGACCTTCCAGTTCCAGGAGCCGCTCCTGGTCACCGACCCGCCGGAGGGACCCCGCGGGGAGGCCGTCGTCGCGGCGTACCGGGCGATCGCCGAGGCCGCCGCCGGTTCGACGATCCTGCTCTGGACGTTCTTCGGCGACGCGGCCCCCTTGGTCCCGTTCTTCGATCGGCTTCCGGTGAGCGCCGTGGGCGTCGATCTCGCCGAGACGGAGCCCTCGAAGCTCCCGGCCCCGAACCGCCTTCGGGGGCTCGGCCTCGGCTGCCTCGACCCGAGGACCAGCCTCGTCGAGGACGCGAGCGAGGTCGCCCGGATCGCGCGGGACCTGAGGCGTGCCTGGCACCCGAGCACGCTCTGGCTCGGACCGGGGGCGCCGCTCGACCTCCTGCCCACCCACGTGGCGGCCCGCAAGCTCCACCTCCTGCCGGCGGCGAAGGCGCTCCTCGGGGCCGACGGGGAGGCGGCATGACGCCGACCCCACTCGTCCCGACCCAGGAGATCGGGAGCCTCGCGAAGCCCCGCTGGCAGCTCCTCGGCCAGCGGGGCGAACCGCTCGACGCGCGGGCGTTGGAGGAGTTCCGCCGCTGGAACGACACGGTCCACTTCGCCGACCCGAGGTCGCCGTCGGCCGAGGCGCTCCTCTCCGGCCGATCCCGGGAGGTCGGCGCCGGCGCCGTCCGCGACCTGGGGGCGCTCTTCGGACTACGGTACTTCGAGCGGGCGGGCCTCGACCGGGTCTACGACGGGGAGGCCCGGCGGATCGAGATGTACGAGTACCCGATCCGCCAGATGCGGGGCTTCCAGTTCCTCGGCCACGTCCGCTCCTTCGACAACAAGTACTACCTCAAGGCGGCCGCCACGGGCGAGGTGCGCCTCGAGCATCCCTATCACGTCGAGGAGTTCGAGTTCGTCCAGGCGAACGCGAAGGCCGTGCCGAAGCTGCCGATCACGGGGCCCTACACCCTCGCCGAGTGGTCGTACAACGAGCACTACCTAGGGCGCCAGCCCGGCTGGAAGGGCCCCGAGGCGCGGCGCCGCGCCCAGCGGGAGTTCGTCCTCGAGATCGCCCGCCAGGCGATCCGCCCGACGCTCCAGGCCCTCCTCTCGGCGGGCTGCCGGGTGATCCAGATCGACGAGCCGGCGGCCGGCACCCATCCGGACGAGGCCGCGCTCGTCGCCGAAGGGTTCAACGCGGCGACGGAGGGGCTCGACGGGACGTTCTCGATGCACATCTGCTTCTCCGACTACGCGAGCCTCTTCCCGGCGATCCTCGAGGCGAAGCGCTGCGCCCAGTGGGCCTGGGAGTTCGCGAACCGCGACGCCCCGGAGCACGACGGCTACGAGGTGCTGAAGCTGTTCAAGGAGTACGGGGACGATCGGGAGATCGGCTTGGGCGTCCTCGACGTCCACCGCGACGAGATCGAGACGCCGGACCGGGTCGCCCAGCGGATCCGTCGGGCCGCCGACTACTTGGGCGACCCGGAGCGGATCTGGGTGAACCCGGACTGCGGCCTTAGGACCCGCTCCCTCGACGTGGCGTGGAAGAAGCTGGGTGCCATGGTCGAGGGGGCGCGGCGGGCCCGGGCCTCGTTCGGAGCGTCGTAGGTCCGGGTCGCCGCGGCCGGCGCCGGGTCAATCCGGGGCGGGACGGGCCGGGGGGATCGGCGCGGCCGCCTCGGGCGGGGCGGGTCGGCCCGCCCGGGTCCCGTCGGCGAGGAAGCGGACGTTGCGGACCGGGATCGTGAGGAGGAGGGCGAGGGCGCCGAAGAGCGCGATGAGGCCGAAGATCCATTGGAAGGCGAGGGGGCCCGGCGCCTCGAAATGGACGAGGACCGAGCCGGTGGGGAACGTCCGGAGGACCGAATAGCTCGTGAGGACGCTCGCGAGGATCGTCGCCCCGAGGACCGGCCCGATCGACGTGCCGAGGTTGCGGAACGTCTGGTTCATCCCGGTCTGGATGCCGGTCTCCTGCGGGCGCGAGGAGAGGACGACGAGGTTGATCATGGCGATGAAGATCAGGATCACCCCGGTCATCACCGGGATCGGGCCCACGATCAGGTCGAGGACCGTGCCGTTGTTGAAGGCGAGGAAGAGGCCCCCGACGACGAGGAGGCCGCCGCCGATCCCCATCGGGAGCTTCGGTCCGATCCGTCCCATGGAGCGGCCCGCGATCGGCCCCACGACCATGTTCGTGAGCGTCGTCGGAAGGCTGTAGAGGCCGAACTCGAGCGGGGTCTTGCCGAGCCCGACGGGCGACGGCGCCTCGGCCCGCGCCACGATCCCGACGAACAGCATGAACATCGCGATCCCCGCGAAGAAGCCGATCGCGTTCGGGAGGAGGATGTTCCGCTCCCCGAGCTTCGCGAAGTCGACGATCGGCCTCGGCGTGCGGCGCTCCCAGAGGACGAAGGCGACGAGGAGCAGCGCCGACAGGGCGAAGAACTCCGGGACCCCGAACGGGAGGCCGAAGAGGCTCGCTCCCGACGGGTTCGCCCATCCCCAGGTCGGGCCCTCCGTGAGGCCGAGGAGGAAGCAGACGATCGAGAGGGCCAGCGTCGCCGCGCCCGGCACGTCGACCGGCTGCCGGAACCGCATCCGCGACTCCCTCAGGTAGAGCGCGGTGAGCGCGAGGACGACGAGCGCGATCGGGATCACGGTATGGTAGGTCAGCTGCCAGCCGAAGCGCTGGGTGATCCAGGCGCCGCCGAAGAGGCCGATCGACGCGCCGGCCGAGAACATCGCCGAGACGATCCCCTGCGCCTGGGCGATCCGCGACGGCGGGAACTCCTCGCCGATCAGGGCGAAGGCGAGCGGGAACATCGCCATCCCGACGCCCTGGACGGCGCGGATGCCGATCAGTAGGTAGAGCTCGTTCGCCCGGCTCATCCCGAGGGCATCGCCCAAGTTCGGGCTAAAGCCGGCGAGGGTCACGGCGAC
>DASYZN010000289.1:0-3907 GCA_035946105.1 Thermoplasmata archaeon
ATGAGCGGGAGCCCCAGCGGGGCGAGGGTCAGGACGGACACCGGCGAGGGGATCCCCCAGTCCCAGAACGTCTTCCCGACGCGGGCCTCGCGGGTCGCCCCCTGGGCGACGGCCCGGTGATATTCCACCGCGGCGAAGGAGGTGCCACCGGTCCCGCTCACGTCGAACGCCTTGACCCCGGCCCTCCGCAATCGTTCCCCCACGTCGCGGGAGAGGCCGGCTCCGGTCTCCTTCGCGAGCACCGGCAGCGCCCCCGCGAGCGCCTGGATCTCGTGGAGGCAGCCTCGGGCCCTCCGGTCGCCTTCCGGCTGGACCATCTCTTGGAGAAAGTTGAGGTGGATCGCGAGGACGTCGGCCCCGATGAGCGCCATCGCCGCCTTCGCCTCCTCGATCCCGACGACCCGCTCCCCGGGCGACTGCGGGATGATCTGGGGCGCTCCGATGTTCGCGAACTTCAACGGGACCGCATGGGCCGCCACGGTCGCGTAGCTCTCCGGGAACTGGCCCTTCAGGATCCCGGCCCGCTCGCTGCCGACCCCCATGGCGACCCCGACCTTCGCCGCCGCCTCGGCGAGGTTCCCGTTGATCGTCTTCGCGTCCGGGAACCCCCCGGTCATCCCGGTGATGACGAGCGGGGCGCGCAGCCGCTTCCCGAGGAGGACGGTCGAGGTGTCGATCTCTTCGAGGTCGATCTCGGGCAGCGCGTTGTGGACGAGCTGGACGTCGTTCCAGTACCGGTAGCGTCCCTCGACGTCGCCGGCGAGGACGACCTTGACGTGCTCGGCCTTGCGGTGCGAGAGATCGAGGCCGCTACCCGGCGCCGTCGTCGGGCGCGCCCGCTTGGCGGGACCCCGCCCTCGCCCAGCTCCCGTAGACCGGCTCCCCCTGGATCGCACGAACGAGCGCCCCATCCGAGAGTCCGCTAATAAGACCTGCGTCGACGTCGAGCCGAGCGATGGCGAGCATCGCCTCCACCTTCGCCCGGATCCCGCCGGTCACGTCGGCGACCCCGGGGGTCGGGGAGAGCCGTCCTAGGACGGCTTCGTCGATCGAACGGATGGCGATCCGACGCCCCGTCGAGCCCGGTTCGAGCACACCAGGGACGTCACTCGCGAAGACGACGCGCGACGGGTTGAGGCGCCGCGCGAGCTCCACGGCGATCGTGTCGGCCGAGAGGATCGAGAACCCCCATTCGGAGTCCGGCACGACGTCGCCGAACGAGACCGGCAGGCCCCCCGATCGAAGGGCCTGGGAGACGGGGGTCGCCTCGAGTTCGGCGAGGCGTCCTAGGCGGTTGGTGGCATGGCCCGAGAGAGGGACCGAGATCGGATTCGCCCCGGCCTCGAGGAGCTCGGCCATCAGCTTCGCGTGGAGGCGGCGGACCTCGAAACCCACGATGGCGGCTCCCCGGAGACGGTGGTGGGGCGGGTCGCCCTGGGCCGGGGCCTCTGCAAGGTGCCAGCGGGCCGCCGACGGGTGCCCGAAGGAGCCCGCCCCGTGGAGGAGGATGATCGGGACGTGTTGGACCGACGCGATCTCCTGGGCGAGCCGCCGGACGATCTTCGGACGGACCCGTTCGACGTCGCGCTTGCGGGTCAGCACGCTCCCTCCCAGTTTCACGATGACGGGTCGCGGGCGGTCGGGAGGCAGGGGATCGGCCATCGAAGCTCCGCCGGGCCCGGGACGCGTATCAGCGGGTCCCGGCTCAGCCCGAGCGGTCGGAACCGGCTCGGGGGTGGAACCAGAGGAGGGCTCCCAAGAGCATCGGGATCAGACCCAGGAAGTAGATCCACTGGAACGTGACGAGCCAGAGCACGACGGCCAGCATCCCGAGCATCGCGAGGACCACCGAGCCGATCACGAAGGGGACGGAGATCGAGTTGGGGGCTCCGGGGGCGTGGGCCGCCGTCGTCGCCGGTGGGAACTCGGACATGTCGGAGCCCATGAGACCGTTCGGCTTAATCCATGCGGTCGCGCGGCTTCGCCTCCGTCGTTCCGATCCCGTTCTCGACCCCCGCCCCAAAGAGCCAACTACCGACCCGACCTGCCTGGGAGCACTGGAACATGCTCCGAGATCGCACTCGGAGAATCGCCCCGGTCTTCCGGCGGGTGACGCTCCTCGGCCTCGTCCTCCTCCTTCTCGTCCCGGCGATGCCCGGAAGCTCTTCAGCTTCCGTGCCGTTGCAAAGCGCTCCCCAACTGGTGCGGACTTCGCCCCTGCCCCTCGGGACGTCCTCCGTCGTCGCGAACCTTCCCGGATCGAACCCATGGGGTGAGCCGACGGTCGACGCCCCGGCGTTGGCGCTCGCCCAATGGACCTCCCATCGCCTCGCCGAGCCCCCGGGGGCTTCGCCGCTGGGGCCGAGCCGGACCCAGTCGAGTCCGGCGAGCGCGCGTCCAGCGCCTTGGAGGACAATGGCGTCGCATCCGAGCGCCTCGAACGGTTCGGTCCGCGGGGTGGTCGAGGACGGTTCGACGGGGCGTCCCGTCGGGGGGGCGGATGTGATCCTGCGATCGCTCGCCGGGACCTGTCCGACCGGCTTCTGCCCCAGCACGATCTCGAACGGGAGCGGCGGCTTCGTGATCTTCTCCCCGGCCGGGTCCTACGATCTTGGGGTGACCGCGTCGAACTATTCGGAGAACGATACGGTGGTCCCGATCGTCGCCGGCCGGGTTACCAACCTGGGCGCCGTGCTCCTGCTCCCGTACGGGTTCGTCACCGGACGGGTGATCTCCTCCGACTCGACCCACTCCCCCCTGGCAAACGTCTCGGTGACCGTCCTCTCGCGGAACCTGCTCGTCGTCGGGGGCAGCGGGACCACCGTGGCGGACGGTAGCTTTCGCTTCCAAACCCCGCCGATCGCGTCTCGGATCGACTTTGTCCCGCCGGGCCCGCTCCAGGGCTCGGTCGAATCGAACCAAACGTTCGCCGATCCCCCCCTCGGCTCGGACGACGGATCTCGGAACGATCGAGCTCGTCGACGGCACATGGCTCAACGTGACGATCCGCGATCGGGTCACCGGCGTGCCGATCGGGCCGAAGTTCCCGACCCGGGTGATCGCCTGCTCCGCCCAGACCACGGCCTGCGCGTTCCCGGATGCCGATGGCCTCGGGGCGTACCTCCGGGTGGCCGCCTTGCCGGGACCGACGATCCTTCACGTGGTCGTCCTCGGGTACGTCGTGAACGTCACTCCGATCCCCTCGGTCCCGGTCGAACCGTCCGGGGTTTCCGTCGCCGTCGTCGTGAACGTGACCCCGCTCGGCGTGGTCCGGATCGTGCCCGCGGTGAACGGGGGCGATCCGACGGTCGGCGGGAACGTCTCGAGGAGCTGGTGGACCGAATACAACCCCTCCGTGACCAACGTGAGCGGCGCCGCGGTCTGCAGCCTCGAGGGGATCCGGGTCGGGGTGATGACCGTCACGGGGCTGATGCCGGGGGTCTGCGCCCCGGCGGTGCTCGATCGGTTCGGCGGCCCCGTGCTCCTCCTCGGGCCCCCCTTGAGGGATTACGTGGCGCTCGGGGACTTCACCGGGGTCGCCCCGATGTTCGGCAACTCGACCTGGGTGAACCTCACCGCAGATCGCGTCACCGATGCGGGATATCTCAACTTCACCCCGGGGGCGTACGTGACGGGGTTCGTCTATTCGGGCAACGGGTTCTCCCCACCGGGACAGTACTCCGTCACCGCCTGCTCGACCGACGCCGATCAGATTTGCGGGCCTCCGTTCCCCGCCTTGGTCGGCGGAGGCCTTACGCAGGCCAACAGCACGCTCCTCGGGTGCGATACCAGTCCGGGGGCGTTCTGCGTCGCGGCGCCCCCGGGGCCGGTGAAGATCGTCGCGAACGGTCCCGGAGGCGCCACGAACTGGACCTGGGCCGAGATCCCCGAGGCCGGTCGCGCGACC
>DASYZN010000290.1:0-3230 GCA_035946105.1 Thermoplasmata archaeon
TCGCGGACATCGCCTCGCCGATCGGCACGTTCCGGGTGATCTACCGAGCCCATACGATCCTCGACGTCGACCTGCTCGAGCGGGGGATCGACCCTACCCCGCTTCCGGAAGGAACGGTGCGACGACGGGCCCCGTTCCCGAAGGGAAGCCCGCCGGAACAGCTCGCCGAGTACTTCCTGGGGCGGCGACGGCAGTTCGAGCTCTCCGTCGAGCCGCGGATCGGAACCGCCTTCGATCGCGAGGTGTGGAACGCCCTCCTCCGCGTCCCCGCGGGGCGAACGATCACCTACGGCGAGCTCGCGCGGAAATCGGGACACCCTGGCGCCGCGCGGGCCGTCGGCGGGGCGATGCACCGCAACCCGATCCCGATCGTGGTGCCCTGCCACCGCGTCGTCGGCTCGGAGGGGGAGCTCACCGGCTTCGGCCTAGGGCTCTGGCGCAAGCGCTGGCTGCTCGACCGGGAGGGAGCCTGGCCGCTCAAGGCGAAGAGCATCGAGGGTCCGAGAGGCTCCGACCATCAGCGCACCCTCGACGTCGATCCTGAGGTGCCCCTCCCGAAAGGGGTCGGAAGGCGCCCCCGGGTTCACCCGGCGTAGTAGCTCGCGTCGTACGGCTCGGGCTTGAGCCCCCGCCGCTGCCGGACCTCGGCGACGACGGTCTTCTGTAACTCCGTCGGGAGGACCACGAACCCCATCGATTCCGTCGCCCAGAGGACCTTCCCCGCCGTCGCGCTGCGGATGTCCGAAGCGAAGCCGAACATCTCGGCGACCGGCACCTTGGCGACGATCGTCTGCAGGTCGCCGACGCTCGTCATGTCGAGGATCTCGCCCCGCCGCCGCTGGAGCTCGCGTGTCGCCCCCGAGAGGATCTCCTGGGGGACGTTCACGGTGACCCGCTGGAGCGGTTCCAGCAGGACCCGGCCCGCGAGGCACATGGCGCCGTAGACGCCCGATCGGGCCGCCGGGATCGTCTGGGCCGGGCCGCGGTGGATCGAGTCCTCGTGGAGCTTCGCATCGACCAGGCGGACCTTGAGGCCGTGGACCTTCTCGTTGGCGAGCGGCCCTCGGTTCATCGCCTCCTTGAAGGCATCGACGATGAGGTCCATCGTCTCGTTGAGGTACTGGATCCCCTTGGTCACGTCGAAGAGGATGTTCGTGCCCTCGACGGCGACGATCCCTCGGCCCTCGTCGCGGGAGATGCCGAGCGCCTCGAGCTTGGTGACGAGGGTCTTCGTGTCCTTGAACGACTTCCCTTGCGGGACCTCGCCCTCCTTGATCGCGGCGACGGCCTTCTCGGGCAGCGCCTCGACCTCGAAGTAGAACTTGTTGTGCTTGTTCGGGGACTTCCCCTCGAACGGCCCGCCCGGGCCGCCGACGGTCTCCCGGTAGACGACGATCGGCTTCGACGCCGTGATCTCGACCTTGTAGTCGTTCACGATGCGGTACTGCGTGATCTCGAGGTGGAGCTCCCCCATCCCGGAGAGGAGGTGCTCCCCCGTCTCCTGGTTGATCTCGACCTTGAGGCTCGCGTCCTCCTTGCCGATCTTGCGCATCGTCTCGATGAGCTTCGGGAGGTCGCTCATGTGCTTCGGCTCGATGGCGACGGTGACGACGGGCTCGGAGACGTGGCGGATCTCCTCGAACGGCACCATGTCCGGGACGTTGGTCATCGTCGTCCCGGCGAAGGCGTCGGTGAGGCCGATCACGGCCGCGATGTTGCCGGCGGTGACCTCCTCGACCATGAGCCGCTCGGGCCCCATGAACAGCGACACGTGCTGGACCCGGTTCTTGATCTTCGTGCCGGCGACCTGGAGCTCCATCCCCTTCTGGAGCCGGCCGGAGAAGAGGCGACCCGTGGCGATCTCCCCCGCGTTCGGGTCCATCGTGATGTCGGTCACCATGAACGTCGTCGGGCCCGCGGCATCGGTCGAGGTCATCGCCTGACCGATGGTGCTGCCGGCCTCTCCCCGCCAGATGTTGGGGATCCGGTAGCGCTGGGCCGTCGCGGGGGACGGGAGGTGCTTCACGACCATGTCGAAGACCACGTCGTTGATGCGGGCCTTCTGGGCGATCTCCTTGGAACGGCCCGTCGAGACGTAGTCGAAGATGTCCTTGAACTTCACGCCGGTCTTCGTCATGTACGGCACGCTGATGGCCCAGTTCTCGTAGCCCGAACCGAAGGCGACCGAGCCGTCCCTCGGATCGACCGACCAGTCGTCGACGAACTCCTCCGGGGCCATCTTGCGGATCAACTCGTTCACCTCGGTGATGATCGTGGTGAACCGCTTCTGCATCGAGTCGGCGGTGAGCTTGAGCTCCTTGATCGCCCGGTCGACCTTGTTGATGAATAGGACCGGCTTCACCTTCTCGCGGAGCGCCTGGCGGAGCACGGTCTCCGTCTGGGCCATGACCCCCTCGACGGCGCAGACCACGACGACGGCCCCGTCGACGGCCCGCATGGCCCGGGTCACGTCGCCCCCGAAGTCGACGTGGCCGGGGGTGTCGATCAGGTTGATCAGATGGGACTGGCCCTCGTACTCGTGGACGATGGTGACGTCGGCGTTGTTGATCGTGAGGAGTCTCGCCTGCTCCTGCTCGTCGAAGTTGAGGTAGAGCTGCTTGCCCGCGAGCTCGTTCGAGATCATGCCGGCGGCCGCGAGCAGATTGTCGGAGAGGGTGGTCTTCCCGTGGTGGATGTGGGCGACGATGCCGATGTTGCGGATCTTGTCGAGCTGGTGCATCATGTCCGGGATGGCCTTCGCCAGCTCGGCTCGGATGTGCGTCATCGATCCAACGTCCTCTCGCCTAACGGGCCGACTGGGCCACGCGCTCGACCTCTTCCTTGCGGGCCACCGCGAAGCTCGTGAGGTCGCCCTTCGCCGCGAGGGCGATCTCGGTCGCTAGGCAGGATTGGATCGACTTCGTCGACTTGCGGGACGCCGTGATGGCGCCGACGGCCAGGTTGCGGATGGCCACGGAGACCCGTCGGGCCGGGGAGGCGTCGACGGCCCTCGGCACCGAGATGCCGCCGAACTGCAGTCGGGTGACCTCTTCGCGCGGGGCCGCGTTCTCGACGGCGTTCACGAGGAGCTGGAGCGGGTTCTGCTGCTCCGACTTCGCCAGCTCGACGAAGGCGAGGCGCACGGTCCGAAGGGCCTTCGACTTCTTGCCGGTGAACTTCCCTCCCTTCATGAGGTGGTTCGCGAGCCGCTCGACGAGGTGCATGTGCGA
>DASYZN010000291.1:0-3088 GCA_035946105.1 Thermoplasmata archaeon
CCATAATCTACCCTCATCGGCTCGACGGACCCGGAGGTCGCGGGGGTTGGAGGTGCGACGGGCCGGGATCGTCGGCGCCGGAACGATGGGAGCGGCGATCGCGGAGCTCCTCGCGTTCAACGGCATCGACGTCGTCCTGAAGGACGTCGACGCCGAGCGGGTCGCGCTCGGCCTCACGAAGGTCAAGGGGCTCGTCGATGAGCTGGTCGCCTTCCACGCCGGCCGTTCCGAGCGGGAGATCGGGCGCATCCGGGAGCTCGGGGTCGATCTCTCGGAGGAGCAGCGGACGACCCTGCGGGCCCGGCTCGCGCCTCGGGTCTCGTCCTCGGACGGCGAGCGGATCGTGGGGCGGGTGCACGGGACGACCGACTGGGGGGCGTTCTCGTCGGTGGATCTCGCCCTCGAGGCGGTCTACGAGGACCTCCCGACGAAACGGGCGGTGCTCACCGAGCTCGACCGCGTGGTCCCCCCGGATCGGCCGATCGCCACGAACACCTCCTCGCTCTCTGTGAGCCGCCTCGCCCGGGGGCTCGCCCACGTCCGGGAGGTGGTCGGCGTGCATTTCTTCAATCCCCCGTCCGCCCTCCCGCTCGTCGAGGTGGTGGCGGGCCTCGACACCCGCGAGGACCTCGTCAACGACACGGTGGATTGGCTCCAGGGCCTGAGGAACCATCGGTCGGCCCTCCTGCCGATCCGGGTCCGCGAATCCCCCGCCTTCGTCGTGAACCGGATCTTGGCCCCGGTCCTCAACGAGGCCGGCTTCGCCCTCGACGAGGGGCTCGCCTCCGCGCGGGAGATCGATCTCGCGATGAAGGCCGGCGCGGGGTTCCCGATGGGGCCGTTCGAACTCGCCGACCTGATCGGCCTCGACGTCGCGCTCGCCGTGACGGAGACGCTGCTCCGCGAGACCGGCGACCCCAAGTACCGTCCGTCCCAGTCGCTCAAGCGTCGCGTCGAGGCCGGGCACCTCGGCCGCAAGAGCGGCCGCGGCTTCTACGAATACCCCTGATCGGAGCCGGCGGGGGAGCGGGACGTCCCCGACGTCTGGCTACGATCGCCCGCCCGTGGCTCAGGCGGAGGGAGAGGCGACCGGGCCCGGCGCGGCCTCCGGTTTCGGATAGACCGCGACGGCCGGTGGGGCCGGGGTCGGCGCGAGCGGTGCCCGGGCGGTCGTCGGCGGAGCGGGCGGCTTCGGAGGGGGCGGCCTCAACTTCGACCGGAGGAAATCGAGCATCGATCGCCAAGCGGTCTCGGCCATGGGGAGGTCGTAGGTGGAAAGGTCGCGGGATAGGAACCCGTGCCGGGCGCCGGGGAGCTCGCTCCGCTCCACCGCCCCCTCGGGGAGCGCCTCGAGGAGCTCGCGGGCCGCCGACCGCCCGAGGCGATCCCGCGCCCCGACGACGACGAAGAGCGGCGCCGAGACGAGCCGGACGAGATCGGCCGGGCGCACCGGGGCCGGGTAGGCGAGGGCGATGGCGCCCAGCCGCTGGTCCTGCGCCGCGACGCCCAACGCCAGCGATCCGCCGTAGGAGATCCCGACGAGGCCGGTCTTCGCCGGATCGGCGAGCGCACCCGATCTCAGGTAGCTGAGGGCATCCCGGTAGGCTCCGGTGAGCCGCGCGATCCGCGTCGAGCGCAGCGGGACCCCTCCCCCCAGCCGGACGCCGGCCCGCATGGAGAGGTGTTCAGAGGGGCCGAGGAGCCCCGAGCGGACGAGGTCCGGCAACAGGACCTCGAAGCCTTCGCGGGCGAGCCGCACGGCGCCGTCGAGGACGGACGTCGTGAGGCCGTGGACCTCGGGGACGATGAGGATCCCCGGATGCCGGACGACCTTCGTGGGCTCCAGGCGGATCGCCGGGGCCGTCCCGCCCTCGGTGGCCGAGGTGGGGTAGAAGACCCGCTCGCTCCGGTAGAGGGGCTTCGGGGCCCCGGGCGGGGCGCTCGACTTCGTCCAGGTCTTGTTGAGGAAGTCGATGACGCAGAGCTTGAAGCGTTCCTTGTCGAGTACGATGATCGCCTGGCGCTTCCCGCAGACGTCACAGACCCCGACGACCCCGCTGCCGAACTCGGCGAACGGCACGTCGAGCAGGAGGTCCGCGTCGGTCATGTTCGCTCCCGGGACTTCCCGAGGTTCGGACGAGCGGGGGGCGGCTCATAACCGTTACCGGACGAGCGGCCGGACGGGGGACGAGACGGGAGCGGTCCCGAGGGGCGAGCACGCCGATCCCCCGGGAACGGAGGAGGCTCGCGAGCGTACGGTCCGCGGTCACGACCCAGCCGCCGGTGCGCAGGGCGCAATCGAGGATCCCGGCGTCGCCGCGGGCCCGGGTCGGCACCACCGGGAACCGTCGGGCCAGCGTTCGCGCCACCCCCGCGTTCGGGTGCTGTCGACGTTCGAGCCGTTCGAGCTCGCCGAGGACGGAGGACGGCACCCGGACCGAGGCCCGGCCGACGGTCCGATCGATCTCGCCGAGGAGGTCGAGGCCCGAGACGAACGGGAGTAGGAGCGCGTTGGTGTCGAGGAGAACGATCGATCCCCCGCCGGCGACGTCCGGTCTATCGGGACCGGCCACGCTCGATCGACTCCCGGTCGTAGACCTCTCCGCCGGAGTGCTCCCGGAGGCGGAACCGCTGGGCCTTCTGGTTCGCGGTCTTCGGGATCTCGCCGAGGAATTCGAGGTACCTCGGCACCATGAAGAACGGGAGGCGCTCCGAGCAGAACCGGAACAGTTCGGCGGGGTCCGCCCGGGTCCCGGGGCGGAGCACGACGAACCCCTTCACGTCCTCCTCGCCGAGCGGGGAGGGGACGCCGATCACCACCGATTCGAAGACCGACGGATGCTGATTGAGCACGCTCTCCACATCGTACGGCGCAAGGTTCTCCCCGCGACGGCGGATCACGTCCTTCTTCCGGTCGACGAAGTAGTAGTAGCCGTCCGGATCCCTCGTCACGAAGTCGCCGGTGTGGAACCAGAGGTTCCTCCAGGCCCGCACGGTCTCCTCCGGCTTGTTGTGGTATCCTAAAAACATCGTGAACGGGGATCTCGGCCGCACGACGAGCTCCCCCCGGGTCCCGGCGGGCACGGGC
>DASYZN010000292.1:0-2334 GCA_035946105.1 Thermoplasmata archaeon
CGGCGGAGGACCGCGGCGGCGACCTCTTCGGGACCGGCAAGCTTCGCTTCGCCCTCTTCCATCTTCGGGGGAACCACCTCGACCCCCCACGCCCGAAGCCGGTCGAGGCTTTCCCGGATCGCCGGGTTTCGACCCATGTCCCCATGCATCGCCGGCGCAACGAGGACGGGCACCCCCCCGCCGAGGGCCACGGAGGCGAACGACGTAACGGCGGTGTCGTCGATCCCGTGGGCGATCTTGGCGAGCGTGTTCGCCGTCGCGGGGGCGACGAGGAGGAGGTCGGCCCGCCCCTCGCCGGGACCGAGCAGGGTCACGTGCTCGACGCCCCCGGTGAGCTCCACGACGGTCGGGTGCCCGGTCGCGAACGTGAGGGCCTCGGGCGTGACGATCCGCGTCGCATCGGGGCTCATCACGGCCCGGACGTCCGCGCCGTGCCGGATCAGCTCGCGCGCGATCTTCGGCGCCTCGATCGCGGCGATCGAGCCCGACACGGCGAGCACGACCGTGCGGCCGCTCAGGAGGCCGCTCAGCCGGCCACGGATCGACCGGCTCGGATGCATCGTAACGCCAGCGCCTCGGACTGTGGTCGGATTCGAGGCCCCCGCGCGTAAAACCCCTGCCGGGCGCGGTTAAGCGGGGCCCGGTTTGGCAGGTCGTGCCTCGGTCGCGACCCCCCACCCCCGCTCCGGCCGACCTCCCGGTGAGCGACCTGGACGGAGCCGAGCTCCCCATGGCCACCTCCGCCCACGCGGAGGTCGCCCACGTACCGACCGCCGAGCCGGTCGTAGCGCCGCGTCAGATCGAGCATGGCGTCGTGGTGTTCGACCTGGACGGCACGCTTCTGGACGATATCGGTCTGATCAGCCACGTCGCGGGGGAGGTTCTCCACGACGCCTTCGGGACCCCGCTGGACGAGGCCCGGATCCATTACCTCGCGACGACCGGAATGCCGTTCGAAGCCCAGCTTGCGCAGCTCTACCCCGACGCGCCCGAGGAGCTCCGTCGGGCGACCGCGCGCACGTTCCACGACCGGAAGATCCGCGAGGCGTACGCGCACGCCGGCCCGTTCCCCGAGGTGCCGAAGCTCCTGAAGCAGCTCAGCCAGGACGGCTGGACCCTCGTCGTCTCGACCGGGGCCGAGCGGGAGACGGCCGACCTCCTTCTCGAACGGGAAGGGCTGCGGTACTGGTTCGAGGGCGTGCTCGGCTCGGGCCAAGGGACGAAGCGCGAACACCTCCTGGAGTACCGACGTCGCTATCCCGGCGTCCCGATCTTTCTGGTCGGAGACTCGCGGTTCGACATGGAGGCCGCGTCGGAGGTCCCCGGCGTTACCGCCCTGGCACGGGCATCGATCCTCCACGGCTGGGCGCTCACCCCGGCGGACCTGAAGAAGTGGGGCGCGGCGTGGTCCGACTACTCGCTGAGCGCGCTCCCCGACGCGGTGCGTCGCCTCTCGACGCCGGGGCGCCCTCGTCCTCCGCGCCGAACGTCGAGCTCCTCGCGCCGGAAACGGTAGGGCCGGGACCGGGACTCCCCGACCGCGGGGGTTGACCCCGCGGCCGTTTGAACCCGGGTCGAGGGATCCACAGTCCCCCAGGATAACCAGACTACCCCATCCCGGCCGCGGCCGATGCAGGTGGCCCGACCGAGAAAAAGTCTCGGGCCTGCCGGCACTCACGCTCGGTAAGGTCGCCGGGTGCGTTCGGGGCATACCCCGCCCCCGCCTGACCGAGGCCGATGATGCCGGTGATGAACCTCGCGAGTCCCCCGCCGGCCGCCGTCCGCCGAACGAGTCTCGAGGTTCCGGACTACGAGCGGAAGCTCGGGCTGGAGGACCGAACGTACTCGCGGCGAGACCGCGAGCTGGTGCTTCGCCGCTGTGGGGCAGGGGAGGGCGGGCGAGCCTAGCCGTTCCCCAGTGGGGTACGATCACGCTCCTCCACGGCCGGCGCTCCGCCGGCGTGAGCAGCACTCGGAGAGAGCGGGGCGAGCGGTCGATGCCCTTCGACCCGTCCGTCAGGCCCCGCAGGGGGGCACTATTCCCGACGCGGCAGGTAGAGGAGGCCCTCCGCGGGGTCGCCCAGGGCCTCCGCTCGTCCATCGAGGATCTGCAACCCGACCAACGCGAGCGTGACCGCGTCGAGCTCGTCGTGCGTGATGGAGACGTGGCGCACAGCGCCCTCGACGCCGAACCGCCGCAGCCCGCGCCGGAGCCGCTCGACGCCCCGGCCCTTGCGGGGGATCCCCCAGAGGTCCTGAGCTCCTCCCGGGTACCCTTCGACGGTCCAGAGTCCCCGCGACTCGAGCGCGGCTTTGATCCGGATCCCCCGCCGG
>DASYZN010000293.1:0-5622 GCA_035946105.1 Thermoplasmata archaeon
CGTTCCGCCGCCGCTTCTCCTCGAACCGGTACCGGGTCGCGAGGACGCTCGCCCCGACGAAGAGGACGAGGAGGGCGAGGTACGGAAACCCGCCGAGGACGACGATCGCCCCTCCGAAGGCGAACGCGACGAGGCCCGCGCGGGCGGTGAGGGCCCGAGCCCGAACGGCGACCCCCGCGAGCGCGCCGGTCGAGGCGATGCCGATCGTCGCGTAGAGCAGGGAGAGCGGCAACCAGGATCGGGGTCCGATGGCGGAGTCCCGCTTAGAAGCTTGTCGGCGGCCCTAGCCCCGATGGAGGAGGCGGATCGCCGCGGCGCGGAAGGACGGCGCGATCAGATCCGGGGGGCGTTCGAGGCTCCCGATCTCCTCCCGGACCTCCCGTCCATGGCCCCGGGAGGGAACGAGGACCGTCAGGAGGCCGAGCCGCTCTCCGGCCTCGATATCGATGCGTCGGTCGCCGATGATCGCGCTCGCCCCGAACTCGAGGTCAAGATCGCGGCGCGCCCGTTCGAAGAGGGCGGTGCCGGGCTTTCGGCAATCGCACCCGTCCTCGGGACGATGCGGGCAGTGGTAGAACCGATCGATCCGCGTCCCTTCCCGCTCCAGGATCTCGTTCGCCCGGGCGTGGATCCGAACGACGTCCTCCTCGGTGTAGAGGCCGCGGCCGACCCCGGACTGGTTCGTCACACAGACCACGCGGTAGCCGTGCGCCTTCAGCAGGCGGATTCCCTCGGCGACCCCTGCGTAGACCTCGAGGCGCTCGGCCTCCCGCAGATAGTGGAGGTCCGGGTTGATCGTGCCGTCGCGGTCCACGAAGACCGCCCGGGAGGTCCCGCCTCCCCCCTCTCCCTTGGAGTGCGCCTCGAGCGGCCCCGGCATCCCGACCCTGAGCGGCGCCTGCTCCGATAACCTTTCTCGCGCAGACCTCTCGAACCCGGGATGCCGGCGCTCGATCCCCGCCCGAGCGACGCCATGGCCTTCCGACGGCTCGACCGCGCCTTCGCGTCGGCGGTCGGTCGGGCTACCGAGGAAGCGACGGAGGGCACGGTCCTGCTGAGCGGCGGGGTCGACTCGACGCTCCTCGCCCGATCCCTGCTCGATCGCCTGGACCTCGACGCGGTCGCCATCGGGCCCGACGGAGGGGCCGAGCTCGCCGCGGCGGCGTCCGCCGCCGAATGGCTCGGCGTACGGATCCGGCTCGTCCGGATCGGGGCCGCCGAGGTGTCGGCCGTGATCGACGACCGACGGCTCGGCCTCGCCGACCTCGACGAGCCCCAGCGCAGCGTCCAGGTCGCGCTCGGCCTCGCGTTCCGGGGCGCCGAACGGCGGGTGGTCTTCGTGGGTCAGGGGGCCGATGAGCTGTTCGGTGGCTACGCCCACTTTCGAGGGCTCTCCGCTGGGGGATCCGAGGTCCGCCGGCGGATCGACCTCGACCGGCTCCGTTCGAGGGATTGGCCGTTCACCCGGACCTTTGCCGGCCGCCTCGGCCGGGAGCTGCGCGCGCCGTTCCTCGACGACGAGTTCGTCGGGGAGGCGATCGGCCTCCCGATCGAGCGGACGCCGCCCGGCGAGCTCACGAAGGGGCTGTTCCGACGCTGGGCGATCCATCGCGGGATCCCCAGGGCGATCGCCGAACGGCCGAAACGCGCGATCCAGTACGGCACCCGGGTCGCCCTGTGGCTCGATCGGCGGGACCGGCGGATCGGCCCTTCGGCGGGGCCGTCCGCCTGAGGCCGACCACCTCAGTCGGCGAGGATCTGGGTGCCCGCGTCCCCCTCCCACGCCCTCGCCAAAGACGGCAGGTCCGTGACGATCGCACGCCGGCCCCCGGCGTTCAGGAACGAGAGCGCGGCCTCGACCTTCGGTCGCATCGATCCGGCCCCGAACTCCCCGAGGCGGAGCGCCGCTTCGAGCTGAGTCCCTCGTACCTCCTTGAGCCACGCCTCCCAGGGACGGCCGAACCCGATCGCGACGCCGGGGACGTCTGTCACGATGGCGAGGGTGCTCGCTCCGAGCGCCGTTGCCACGATCGAGGAGGCGAGGTCCTTGTCGATGACGGCCTCGACGCCGTCGAAGCCGCCCCGGCGGTTCCGGACGACCGGCACGCCGCCGCCCCCGGCGACGATCGGGATCACGCGTCCCGCCCAGGCCCGCGCGAGAGCGCGGCGGACCGCTTCGGCCTCGAGCCAGCGGATCGGTCTCGGGGACGGGATCAACCGTCGCCACCCCCGGCGTGCCTCGTCGAACCCCATCGTCCACCCCCGACGTTTCCGAAGGACCCGGGCCTCGTCCTCTGCGTAGAAGCGTCCCACCGGCTTGTCCGGACGGCGGAACGCCGGATCTTTGGGATCGACCTCGATCCGCGAGACGATCGGCAGGACGATCCTAGGCTGTCCAGCGGCGGAGAGCGCCGGGGTCAGCTCCTGGGCGATCAACAGTCCGAGCTGCCCCTCGCTCTCCGCGACCAGGGCGTCGAGCGGGAGGCCGGGCTCCCCGAGCGGTCGGCGGTCCTCCCGCTCGAGGAGCCGCCCGACCTGCGGACCGTTGCCGTGCGTGAGGACCAGCGAGGCGCCCGCGGCGACGATCTCGACGAGCGCCGGCACGCCGCGGCGCAGCTGCTGGGCCGAGGCCGCCCACGACCCGTCGCCCCCGCGCGGTTGGAGCGCGTTGCCCCCGAGCGCCACGACCGCTCTCGCGTTCCCCCGGCTCATCCGCCCAACCCCTTGGGGCCGTCCGGGCGATGGTTCGGACGGCGCGCCGCCCGCGAACAACAATCGGACTATATACCGGGGGCAGGGTCTCGCGGCCGTGTCCGCCCCGGACTCGGATGCGTTCTGTCCCCTCGAGTACCGATACGGCCGCGACGAGGTCCGGGCGATCTTCTCCCGCCGGGCCCGGCTCGCGCGGGCGCTCCAGATCGAGGCCACGCTCGCCCGAGTCGAGGGGGATCTTGGGCTCATCCCCGCGGAAGGGGCGGAGGCGATCGGTCGGGCGGCCTCGGACGGTTCGGTGACCTTGGAGCGGGTCGAGGCCCTCGAGCGCGAGCTCCAACACGACGTGATGGCGATGACCCGGGCCCTGGCCGAGCGGTCCGGCATCGGCGCCGGATGGGTCCATTTCGGCGCCACCTCGAACGACGTTACCGACACGGCGCTCGGCCTCGAGCTCAAGGAGAGCGCTCGAATCCTCGACGGGGACCTGCGGCGGCTCGGTCGGGCGCTCCTCGAGCTCGCCAAGACCCACCGCTCGACCGCCGAGGTCGGGCGGACCCACGGGCAGCACGCCGTACCGCTCAGCTTCGGCTACAAGATGGCGGTCGGGGCGGCCGAGATCCAGCGCCACCGCCGGCGCCTCTCGGAGATCCTCCCCCGGCTCGCCGTCGGCAAGATGTCCGGGGCGGTCGGCACGGGGGCCGGCTTCGGCGTCCAGGCGGCCGACGTGGAGGCGAAGGTCCTCGACCGCCTCGGCCTCACCCCGGACGAGGCGCCGACCCAGATCGTCGGCCGGGACCGCCTTGCCGAGTTCATGGGGTTCCTCGCCCTGACCGCGAGCAGCTGCGAACGGCTCGCCACGGAGCTCCGCAACCTCCAGCGGAGCGAGATCCAGGAGGTCCAGGAGCCGTTCGACGAGGCCCGCCAGGTCGGCAGCTCAACGATGGCCCAGAAGCGCAATCCGATGGCGTCGGAGAACGTCACCTCGCTCGCGCGCCTCGTGCGGGCGCTGGCGGCCCCGAGCCTCGAGAACATGGTCCAGTGGCACGAGCGGGACCTGTCGAACTCGGCGAACGAACGCATCGCGCTCCCCCACGCGGTCGTCCTGACGGACGACCTCCTCCAGAAGCTCGCCCGCGTCTTCGAGCATCTCACCGTGGATCCCGCCCAGATGGCCCGGCACCTCGCGAGCTCCGGGGGGCTCCTCCTGACCGAGTCCCTGATGCTCGAGCTCACCCGCCGGGGCCTGCCGAGGTCGGAGGCCCACGAGCTCCTCAGGACGCTGACGCGCGGGGCCGGTCCCTCCGATGCCTTCGCGGCCCGCGCCCGGGCCGATCCGACGATCCTTAGGTTCCTACGCCCGGACGAGGTCGATCGGCTGCTGGAGCCGACGGAGTACGTCGCGGCCGCCGCGGCGAAGACCGACGCCATCGTCCGCCGGCTCGCTCCGGAGCTCGAGCGTTGACCGAACCCGACGCGCCGTGGCGCGTGGCGATCACGATCCGGCGTCCCTCGGAGCCGTCCGCCCGACGGATCGCAGAGGCGCTTCGGCCCGAGGCGTCCCGGGAGGTGCCGAGGTCCACGGCGCAGATCGCCTCGCCTTCGCCGGGCGAGGTTGCCGTGACGATCCGCGCCCAGGACACCGGTGCGCTGCGGGCGAGCCTGAACGCACATCTCGGATGGATCCGGCTTGCCCTCGAGGCCGAACGGGTGGCGGATTCCGCCGGACCCTGAGCCGATCGGCCCACCCGCTCTCCGACGCCCGAAGCTCTTATCATCGGGCCGTCGATGGAAGCGCCCGTGGCGATCCCGGCCAAGCTCCAGAACGAGATCAAGCAGTTCCAGCGGCTCCAGCAGGACCTCTCCCAGGTCGCGCAGCAGCGCGCCCAGATGGACCTCAAGCTTCGGGAGGTGGTCCACACGATCGACGGCCTCAAGGCGCTCCCCGAGGAGACGTCCGTCTACCGGCCGATCGGGGGCCTCCTCGTGAAGGCGCGCAGCCGCAAGGAGGTCGAGGACCTCCTGGGGGAGGAGAAGGAGACGCTCGAAGTGCGCGTGAAGTCCCTCGAGCGGCAGGAGAGCCATTTGAAGGAGAGGTATTCGGAGATGCAGAAGGAGCTCTCCGAGGCGCTCCGAAGCGCCGGGGTCGTTTCCGAGGCGAGCCCCGCGGGCGCCTGATTCGGACCCGTCGCGCCCCCGGGGCCCCGTCGAGGGCCGAGTCCCTACGCCGTTCGATCGACGAGCAGGCGCGCGATCTCGGAGAGCAGCCGTCGGCCGCCGGGCGTGAGGTCGGGGACCCGATCGAGCCCGCGGAGCGCCCGATCCTTTAGGGTCCGGATCCGTCGCTCGCTGTAGTCGAGGGCGCCGGTCGCCTCGATCACGTGGCGGGCCTCCCGGAGGGCCGCTGCGGACGCGGAGGGTTGGCCGAGCACGCGCCGAAGACGCCGGCGGTCCGCTGGGGTCGAACGCGCCCACGCCCGCACGACGAGGAGGGTCCGCTTCCCCTCGACGAGGTCGTTCGCGCTCTTTCCGATGGCGGAGGAACCGAACCCCGCCCCGAGCACGTCGTCCCGCAGCTGGAAGGCGATCCCCGCATCGAGGCCGAACCGCTCGAGGCCGGCGAGGAGCCCGGGGGAGCCGCCGCCGAGGATCGCCCCGATCCTAAGGGGGCTCGCGACCGTGTAGACTGCCGACTTCAGCCGGTGGACGAGCAGGACATCCGACTCCCGAAGCTCTTCGAGCGGTCGAGCGCCGTTGTCGATGTCGAGGACCTGACCGTACGCGGTCAGCGCCGTCATCCGGGCGTACTCTCGGACGGCGGCGAGGACGCGCTCCTTCGGCACCGGCGAATCGAGGAGTGCGGAGACCGTGAGGGGCTCCTCGAGGTCGCCCAAGGTGATGCCGAGCCCC